>JAIRNI010000032.1 GCA_031258145.1 Holosporales bacterium | reverse complement strand
ACGTTAGATCTAACTCATCTGAATCAGTATTGGTGGCGTATGCTCTTGAATAATTGTCCGTTAACGTGTTATTAACCGAGTTGTGCGAGAATCCCCGTCTAATGCAATTCAATAAACACATAAGTGTTTATTAAATTCAATATCGAAGAAAAATTGGCCGAAGACGGCTTCTGAGCCAATTTTTACGTGAGATCTAATTCATCTGAATCAGTATTGGTGGCGTATGCTCTTGAGTAATCGTCCGTTAACGTATTATTAACCGGGGTGTGCGAGAATCCCCGGTGGGTGGGGGTTAGGGAAGGTGTATACTTAAAATAGCATAAAAAAGCTTAATAATACGTTAATTTTCAAGAAATATTTTTTCTGTGTTATCGGGCTTTATATTTCGCCAAACCATATGACAGCCTCATAATCGTTGCATTTAACTATACGAGATATAGTTGGGTTACAAAGCATTTAGCTATAATCAAAGCAAAAACTGGCTCAGAAGCCACCTTCTGCCAATTTTTTTTTCGATATTAAATTTAATAAACAATTGCGTGGTTACCGAATTGCGCGAGTATCATACAAACATCCCTCTTTATCACTTAGAACTTTCCGTCCCACTATTCGATGTTTTTCTTCAGTTTCTTTTTGAGGGAAAACATCAGGATGCCGGCCATGCCACTTAGGATCAGGGTATCCCTAAGAATGATGTCCCACACATCCCCCACGAGACACAGCGTCCTGATACTAGAGACATAATACTTCGCGGGGAAGATTACCGATAAGCATTGGAGCCAGAACGGCATGCTTTTAATCTCGAAGACGAATCCAGAGAGCATGAAGGTCGGCAGGAACGTTACCGTCATCGCACCCATCGAGGCTACAAATTGATCTTTGGCCGTCGTCGATATGATGAGCCCTATCAGGATCGATACCGTGATGAAAACTGACGTCACTAGGGATAATGCAAGAATGGACCCCTCAAATGGAACTTGGAAGACCAGGATCCCATAGGATATCGAGAATATTAGTGAGAATATGCACAAAACAAAATACGGGATAATTTTTGAGATTATTATTTCCCAGATGGAGACTGGGGTTGCGATCAGGGCCTCCATCGTGCCACGTTCCCATTCCTTCGCTACGACAAGGGCAGTCAAGAAGGTGCCGACTATAGATAGGATCATCGTCAGGGCTCCCGCCATCAGGAAGTTGATGGTATCAGTCGTGGAGTTAAACCACAGTCTATCGTTGATACTCAAAATCTGCGGCTTCGTTTTATTCAATGAGGCGCAATATTTAGAAAAAATACCGGATGCATAGCCTTCGATATAAGAGGCCGTATTCGGATCGGTGCCATCACTAATGATCTGAATCTCTGGAGGATGATTACGCGTGATCATTTGATTTGTCCGCATTCTATACAATCCCTGCATAAACTTCTTGGAGAAGTGTTCTGGAATGATGATGATGCCTTGGGCCTCTCCCGATTCCACACGTTTTTGGGCATCCTTCGTCGTCGCCGCTAGATTGATATTGAAATACTTAGAACTAGCGTAGAGATCGGTTAGTTCGTGAGACATCGTCCCAGAATCGAGATTAACCAATTCCATTTTTATATTTTCTATGTTAAACGAGATACCATAACCAAAGACGAAGAGAACCAGCATCGGCATGATGAATGCCACCAATATACTACTCGCATCCCTCCTGATCTGTTTGACTTCTTTAGAAATTAGGGCTCTAACCGTCGTCATTTTCATGGGGATACTTCATCGACCTCTCTGATTACTTCCATGAACGCCTGTTCGAGAGTAGCTGTTTCTTTATTTTTACATCTTTGTTTTAGGGCGTCTGGAGTACTGGAGGCCCGTATTTTCCCCTTATAAATCAATGCTATTTCATCGCAATTTTCTGCCTCGTCCATAAAATGGGTCGTAACGACGACGCTCATCCCGTGATGCACCATCGTATTGATGTGCATCCAAAACTCTCGCCGAGTAATGGGATCGACCCCCGAGGTCGGCTCATCGAGAAATAGAACTCGGGGTCTATGCATGATCGAACACGCCAGGGAAAGTCTTTGTTTATATCCAAGAGATAAAACCGATGCATTCATATTCTGAAAGTTGGACAAATGGAATATTTCTAGCATTTGATTGATGGCGTCCTTCTTCTCTCGGCCACGTATTCTATATGCCCCCGAGAAGAACTCGAGATTCTGGCGAACGGATAGGATCGGATACAACGAAAATTTTTGCGCCATATAGCCTATCATTACCTTGACGTCACTCTTGATGTTTGAAATATCGATACCGGCGATTCTGGCCGTCCCAGATGTCTGTCTCAGCAGTCCGCACAGCATCCTAAATGTTGTGGATTTCCCGGATCCATTTGGCCCGAGTAGTCCGAATATCTGTCCCCGTTTAATCGAAAAAGAAATATCATCCACGGCCACGAAATTCCCAAACTTCTTCGTGAGATGCATGGCATCGACTAAATCGTCTCCGTCATCGTTGGGATCATAGAATGTTGAGTGAAAATACTTATCGAGTGGAGATTCCTTCTCCACGATTCCACCCAGCATATCGATGCAGGCGTCCTCGAACGTGGGCGGTATACCCAGTGGCGGCAGTATGCCATAGAACTTCCGAATCATATTCTGGTGTATGGATTCAATCTCAGTTTCTTGCTTCTTTAGGAATCTAATTTTATTGCCATGAATAATGGAATCCATCACGCCTTCTTCTTTGGTTAACTCGGCCGTGAATCGTCTTTTCTCCTGAATATCTGTGAAGACATAGACTCTATTCGAGACACACCGTTTCGCTTCCGTCGGGGAACCCTCAAAGATTATCTTGCCCTCGTTGAGGAGAATAACGTGATCAAGTTCCTCGGCTTCGTCCAGATAGGCCGTACTCCACAGGACGGTTGTATGCTCATCGAGCATGGAATTGACCATCATTATTAGATCTTTCCTAGAAATGGGATCCACTCCAACGGATGGCTCATCCAGTATCAGGATCTTGGGTTTCTTAAGGAGAGCGCAAGCAAGCCCAAGCTTTTGCTTCATCCCTCCAGATAAGTTTCCGGCAAGCCTAGTTCTGAACTGGGAAAGCTTAGTGATCGCCAAGACTCGGGTGAATACTTCCTCTTTGATTGTTTTATCGATATTATGTAAATTGGCATACAAATCTAGATTTTCGATAATGGATAGATCTTCGTATAATCCAAATCTCTGTGGCATGTAAGACGTCATTTCCTGGAGCTGAGCAATTGAAAGCTGATGTTTTTCGTGTGAGTCAACTTTTTCACTGAAACATAACTGCCGTCCATTGATCACAACATCCCCAGAATCCGGTGTCAGGATCCCGGCGACTATCCTCAGCAGGGTGGTCTTCCCAGATCCATCTGGGCCTATAAATCCAACGACTTTGTTACTCTTAATTTTACAAGAAACACCATCCAAGGCCACAATTTTAGCTTCATTGAAGGTCTTGGTGATGTTGTCGATGGATATCATTTCGTCATACGCAAGTTGACGGCTGTAATTACGTGGACAATTTCATTGATGCACTCCGGATTCGAAATGGTCGTCATGTCCTCAAAATTCTTAAAATCTCCAGCGGCGAGTCTTCTGAGGATTCTCCTCATGATCTTCCCCGATCTCGTTTTGGGGAGATCATTTACTATCGAAATAACATCTGGTTTTGTGATGGGGCTAATGTAATCCTTAACTCTATCAGAGATGATCTGTTGGGCATTGGCTCTTTGCTCTGCAGAGACACCCTGCTTCAGCACGACGAATGCGTATATTCCTTCTCCCTTGATGGGATGCGGGAATCCAACCACAGAAACCTCGGCGACTATCTCAGACATCGATATTACTTCCTCTATTTCGATGGGGCTCGTCCTGTGCCCCGATACATTTAGCACATCGTCCACCCTGCCCGTGATCCAGTAGTTTCCATCGTTGTCTGTATACGCTTCATCTCCAGTGAAATATCGTCCGTCGTTAGTTTGTGAATAGTATATATCCGTAATGGCATGCTCATTCCCAAAGATCCTCAATAGCATACCAGGTAAGGAATTCTCGATAAATAGGATTCCTCTTTTTTCGGGAGTAAGCAGGAGCTGGTTATTATCATCCATCAAACCTAGCTTGCATCCGAAAAATTGACGGCCAACATGCCCGTAGGTCTTCATCTCATCCAGATTGCACAATGGTGCCGTTGGGACGCCACCCAGCTCCGTCTGTCCCCACATGTTGATCAGAGGGCATCTTCCCTTGCCAACGTCGTTGAAATACCAAGACCAAGCGCTTTTATCCAGGATTTCACCCATAACGCCTATGGTTCTCAACGAATCTCGACTAGAACTCTTCAGGCTTTCGACGGGATTCTTCATCATGGCCCTAATGGCCGTTGGCGCCGTATTCATGGAAGATACATGATGCTTATCCACTACTTCCCAGAACATAGAATCACGCGGGTAAGTTGGGGTACCTTCATAAAATACGGATGTCACGCCATTGCAAAGCGGCGCATAGAGGCCATATGAATGCCCACCCATCCATCCGATATCTCCAGTGCCCCAGAATACGGAATCACCTTCGATATCAAAGAAGTGCTTATGCGTCATGGATGAAAATAATAAATATCCACCGGTGCTCATGACGACTCCCTTCGGCTTCCCGACGGATCCCGAGGTATAGAGTATGAATAATTCAGATAATGAATCTGTATCCTCTATGTCGCATTCCGTTGAGCATTCGGCCGATTCCTCATAGTAATCGATATCTAGCTCGTTATCCCACGGAATATCTATTCCCTGGCGGCGAACGATGAGGGATCTTATTTTATGATCACACACCTTCCGCGCCTGATCAACGTTATCCTTGAGGGGCAGAATGGTTCCTCTCCTTATGCTGGCGTCGCACGAAATGATGAAGTTCGAACGGCAGTCGTTCATCCTCATTCCCAATGCACTCGGAGCAAATCCGGCGAACACCGCAGAATAAGGAATCCCGAGTCTAGCGCAGGCCAAACACGCATAGACACCCTCCGGAACCATCGGCATGTATACAGTAACGTAATCATCCCTCGTGATCCCGAACTTCTTCAGTGTATTCGCAAAACGACAAACCTCATTCTTCAATTCCTGAAAAGTAAGCCTTTCGCAGATATCGATACTTTCACTTTGCCAAATGAGCGCGAGTTTATTTGGATTTTTAGCGGCGTGCCTGTCGACGCAGTTGTAGCAGGCATTAATCTTCCCATCCGAAAACCACTCGCTATTTCCGTACTTCGTGGGCTCTACTATCTTTTCTGGTCTTTTAGCCCACGATAACCTATCGATCTGAGCTCTCCAATACTCCTCGATGTTATTGATGGAAAAGTCATAGATCTCACGGTAGATCTCTGGATTGCTCCAGGCATTCTTGTGTCTTAACCAATCTTGATTACTCATTTTTTCAGGCTCCTAAAAGGAAAAGAATATGCCGATTATAGTGGAAGATAGCCCAGTGGCTAATAGAGCAGCGATAAATGCTCTGCCGATGAGGGCTGGAATATCTTTCTGAGCCGGAGCGAGTGCCGCCATCCCGCCGACGGTTACCCCTATACATGAGAAATTCCCAAAATTCGTGATGGCATAAATGGTCTTTACCACACTCTCCTGAGAAATATTGGCTTTCGCTAAATCAAAATAAGCCACGACTTCATTGACGGCGAGCTTGGTTCCCAAGACCTGCGAAACGGCGAACAGATCAGCATTCTCTATACCAATGAGCCACGCGAAGGGATACATGATAAACCCGAAGATACCCTGTAATGTTAGAGGACTGCCTCCGATCGATGGGAACAACGCCAGCATATAATTCACCAACGCTATTAGGGCCACCATTCCGATCATCGAGCCAACGATGCACCACCAAACAAAGCAACCGTCTGAAAGTCCCTTCGATAGGGCTCCCATGAAGCTGGAATAGGTCAGTGAGTCTCCCGCAGCTCCAGCCCCGGACTTATCTTCTTCAAATGGCGCCATGATGGAGCAAATTATCAAAGCGGATACCACACTCACGACGCTCGACATGATGATATGTCTCATGGCGTTGGGGCAAATGCCCTCGAGTGCCCCAGAATAAATGGGCATCATAGCAGCCGATGCCGTCGTGAAGGCCAATGCCAAAATGATGAAGATATCCGATTTCTTGAGGGTATCGAGTTCATGCTTAATCAACAGAGGCGCCTCAAGTTGTCCCACAAATATTCTGGCGGCCGCCACCATTCCAATTGATTCCTTCACCTTGAAAGTAATCCTGAAAAGATATCCCACGAATTTCGCCATGAGAGGCAGGATTTTGAGGTATGTAAGTACGGATGATAAAATGCAGAATAGTATGACGGTGGGTAGTGCCTGGAAGGCCAGAACGAATGATGATCCGCCTTCCTTTATTTGGAATGGAGGATCCCCACCACCGATGTATCCAAAGACGAAGTTGGTACCCTCGATCGTCGCATCCTTCAGCTTCATGATGCCACTCGCGATACCCTCGAAGAAGGAAGTCACCGCCGGAAGATTAATCATCGCGAACACCAGTAATACCTGCAGGATAACCCCGTATAAGACCGGCGTCCAATCTCGTCTTTGTTTAAGAGAAGTTTTATTGCAGAAGGCTAGGGATACAGCCAAGAAAAAGATATATCCCAATATGGGTCTAAACATATAGTACCAAAAATCCCAGTTCAAATCATGTGGACGAGATGGTACAACATTTGATACGAACCTTTCAATTTTTTTTGCTATAATCTTCCTTAGAATATAATGGGTGGAATATTAGTGTTGTTGAAGATAATTGAAGATTTATATTTTCAAATCATCAAAACTTGTGCCACGATCAATCCTTATCTTATTCTTAGCATTGTTGGTGTCGTATGTTTTCTGCTCATAATAATCCTCGTCCTGCGCCTCATCTACAGGCGAAACAAGGTACTCAGCTACTACACGGATGTCATTCGGACAGTCTCCAGAGCCGTCTCAGAACACACTGAAATCATAGCGCTGAACAGTAACGATGAAATTATATACACAACACATCCTGGCGATTATACGACGAAGCAAGAATTTACGAGAAAAATAACGGATAAAGTAGTCTCTGTTAATGAATTACGATCTTTCCTCAGGATGTTGGACGCCAAGAAACCATATGGAACGATGATGAGCGGTGCTGGTACGGGCCTGCAGAATCAATTCAAGAGATGGATCGCGACATGCACCCACGTCACCGAGCAAGAATCGATCACTGGGGGAGATGTATCGGTCATCACCGTCACCGATGTTTCAAAGTATTTTGATGAAGCCGAGAAAATTCATAAGAATAATATGCAACTAGAAAAGTTTCTCGATAATTTCCCGCTGGGTATTTTTTATGTCAATAACAGGGGAATAATAGTCGGCGCCAATATGACGTTCGCGAACTTGGTGATGGTCAGTAGAGAACACGTCATCGGGGCCTCGATCCAGGACTTCATCGATGATTTCAATATCGAAGAACAATCTCAGAAGAGTTATGAGATAGTTAGCCTCAAGCCAAAGTACGTCCCGATGTTCAATGCCGTCTTAATTAAATCATCGTTTTCTACATCATCATCTATGCAGCCTTGGATTATCTTCAAGATGGAAGAGATTAAGCCCACGCAAAAGGAATGCGATAATGCATTTCTGGAGCAGGAGGCGTTCCTATTCTCATCTGTTCCATCGATCGTAATATCAAAGGCTGGAGAAATCATGGCGATCAATCCGTCGTTCGCCACGATGATTCAGGATAAAGTGGTATTAGAGAAAAACAAGATCATGCAACCCGGAAACAATGTCCTAGACTTCGTGCAGGATAATGCGAATAGTATCTTGACTCGTATACTCCAAGTCTTTGGTTCTAATGAGAAACAAGATCCCGTTGAGGTTAAGTTCCGGGGCAGCGAAATAGTGACACTTGCCTATATGAGCAGACTCCAAAAATATTCATCGAAAAATCCAGACGCAAATAATCTACTCCTCATACAATTCTTCGATATATCCGAGCAGAAGATATTGGAGCAGCAGTTTATTCAATCTCAAAAGATGCAGGCCGTTGGGCAATTGGCCGGAGGTATTGCCCACGATTTCAACAATCTCCTGACGGCGATGATAGGGTTTTGTGATCTCCTATTGCAGAGATATACCCAAAATGATCCATCATATGGGGACGTTATCCAAATTAAGCAGAACGCAAAACGGGCCGCAAATCTTGTACGGCAGCTATTGGCGTTCTCCAGGCAACAGGCGTTGAAACCACGCGTTGTATCCGTCACCGATATTCTCATAGAACTAGCGTCTCTCTTAAAGAGATTAATTGGAGCAGATATTGAGTTTGAGTTAATTCATGGACGTGATATTTGGCCTATCAAAGTGGATTACAGTCAATTTGAGCAGGTCATCATTAATCTGTGTGTGAACGCTAGGGATGCCATGGATCGCAATGGGAAACTAACTATTAAGACGAGGAATTTCTTCGCCGATAAACCGTTCAAGTGCATATTCGACACCGTTCTACCAGGCGATTATGTCTTGATCGAGGTCATTGATACAGGAACTGGTATCGATCCCAATATGCTAGAAAATATCTTCGAGCCATTCTTCTCGCAGAAAAGTTCTGAGATTCGTATGGTATCCGGATCCGGTACTGGATTGGGATTGTCCACAGTATATGGCATCGTCAATCAAACGGGTGGATTTATTAGGGTTGAAACAGCGCTCGGCAAAGGCTCGAATTTCCAGATTTTCATTCCGCGATACATGGGGAATGAATCAATCCAAAATGCAACCAAGAAGCAAAACCCGCGGGATCTGAGTGGTTCCGAAACGATTCTATTGGTCGAAGATGAGGACTCAGTAAGAATGTTTTCGGCGCGTGCTCTACGTGACAAGGGCTATAAGGTCCTCGAGGCAGACTGTGGAGAAGAAGCCATCAGAATAGCGCACTCGGAGAAGTTCGATCTATTAATCACGGACGTTGTTATGCCCAAAATGGACGGCCCGACTCTGAGTAATACCCTCAGAAAAACCTTCAAAGATCTGAAGACCATATTCATTTCGGGCTACACCGAGGACACCTTCCGCAAAGATCTCGATAAGAACTCAAATATTCACTTTCTGCAGAAACCATTCACTCTGAAGGATCTGGCGAATAAAGTAAAGGAGGTCACGACGAGTACAAAATAGTGTTAAGTAGTTGCGCTCTACAAGAGATTTGAGTATAATGAGAGGCCAAGGGAACGAAGCCCAGAGCTAATTCAAATGTAACACAATGAAACAACTTAAAATTCTGATACTGATTTTGGTTGCTGGAATGGAGGGGCAGGCAGCAGCCCCCAATATACCGACACTCGAAGAACTTCTCAGAAGTCCTGAAACAGGAAACAAACACGGTATCGGAAATACGCAAGGCCCAGGCAGCCGCACCTCAATATGTACAATTATAGCCAAATGTTTTGCAAAACCGTCAGGGGCTATCCATTAACCTCTCACAAATGTTTCCCTAAAAGTGAGTTGTGTTTTTGTTAAGGTGGACGTTAAAGAAACGAGTGAGAAACGTG
>JAIRNI010000022.1 GCA_031258145.1 Holosporales bacterium | reverse complement strand
TTCAAGAAATATTTTTCTGTATTCCCAGGCTTTATATTTCGCCAAACCATATGACAGCCTCATAATCGTTGCATTTAACTATACGAGATATAGTTGGGTTACAAAGCATTTAGCTATATTACACTTTTTAGTTTCCTTTAACTAGATTCGAAAGTGGTTTATTATCTCCATATAAATTTTCTCGAGTAAATCCAGATGTTCTTCCGCGATACACTCGTCGATGATGTGGGCTCCAGCTATTGGGGATCCAACTTCGACGACGTCCGCAAGCTCACTAATGAATATGGCATCTGAATTCCCACCTTGTGCTCCTACCCCAGGGACAATCCCCGTTGCCTCGGTAATGGCCTCCCTAACAAACGCGATGAATTCTGGTTGGGAGCAAATGACGGGTTCCTTGAATCTCTCGAATATAATTTCCACATTTCCCGGAAATCTCTCTCCAATATACTTTTCCAAATTCTCGAAACTCCAAGCCCCGTTAAATCTGATGTTTAATTTAGCGTGCAACTGGCTTGGGATAATATTCCTGATGTCATTATCGGTATCTATAGAAGTCACCTCCATACTCGATGGCGGAAATATATCATCCCCCACGTCCAATGGCTCGTCAATCAATTTATTTAAAGAGGCAATGAAATGATGAATATGATTGCCGAGGATCTTGCTATTCACGACGTGGCACTGGGGCCCCCTTGATATCAGATCAACATTGAGGCTCCCCCTGCAGCCGATCTTAATATAATTACCTGATCCAGACCACGGAGAACAGCTTTCACATAAGATACATCCGGTGATTTTCTCATTCTTAGCCTGCAGGAATTGGACTACTTTTCCCGTCCCGTTTCCTCCCATTACTTCTTCATCGCTGGTGAGCAGGACGCTAATGGAAAACGGTATATCTCGATGAGTTCCCACGAATTTACTGATGGAGGACAAGCATGCCGACAGTGGCCCCTTCATATCGTTGGTGCCCCTTCCGTAGCACATACCATTTTGACGCGTCAGAACGAATGGATCAACACTCCAATTCCCGCATGGAGGCACCACGTCAACATGCCCCGCAAAACACAGATTCCTATCTGAATTACCTAGCTTTGCATATAGATTACTCACCCCGTTGTAATTGAGGGCATGGCACCTGAAGCCTAAATTCTCCAGGAAATTAGAACAATAATCGATTGCATCCTTACCATCGGGAGTCACCGTCTTGAACCCCACGAGTTTCTCCAGGAGTTGGATAACTAGTTTTCCCACGGCATTTTTTAAGCCACAATTCAACGTGATTATATTATAATGGATCCTATGTCTTATTAGGGATTAATTTTGAACATTAATAATTTGGCGTCGGGGAAATGGCTGAAAAAAAGAACGAAAATTTTAAGGTAGTCGCAAAGAATAGAAAGGCGAGATTTAACTATGAGATTCTTGAGACTATCGAGGCTGGTATTATGCTCCTCGGCTCGGAAGTGAAATCGATTCGAGATGGGAAAGTCAACATCAATGAGGCTTTCGTGGGGGCCATGTCTGAGACGAATGATCTATGCCTCTTCAACGCCGATGTATCGGCGTATAAGCAGGCGAGTTATAATAATCATGATCCTCGAAGACCGCGCATTCTCCTTCTGCATAAGGAACAGCGAAACAAGTTCTTGAATGCCATACAGAAGAAGGGAATGACGATGGTGCCACTTACGATGTACTTCAACCATAAAGGCCTGCTGAAGATCAGTATCGCCCTCGCCAAGGGGAAAAACGTGGTCGATAAACGTGAGACCATTAAAACACGCGATTGGAATGTCGCGAAGTCCAGAATAATGAGGAACTTCAACAAATAGCTCTCTCCCGGACTTCCACAGGATTAGCCCTGACCCAACCCATTAGTCAGCCAGTATGATTGGATATACTAAACTAAAGCAAAGCCCAAAGTTGTCTATAGGAGGAAATGGTTCCCATTTAAAACGTTTACCCAACGTACAAGATCCGCATGAGTTTCGGCCCTCTGGAGACATTCAATGCCGATCCCGTTATGGTTACTTCGCTGAAGGTGTGCTACCACTAGAGTTTTCCCATGTATAGGCTTATCACCTAATTTCTCTTTATAATGCGCCTCAATTACCAAATTCGTTCCATCATACAATGGGATACTAATTGCTGTCACGGCATCGGCTGCAACCGTGAATGGTATCCAGCCCGATCCAAAAAGCCGAACGTGAACCACAGTTGAATTAGGGCCGCGTAGAGCAGTGATCCCTAACTTCAAGCGATTATAGCGCCAATTATCACTATTCCAATCTGGAACGAGAGTAATTGGAGCAAGAAGGAAAACCCCTCTACCAACTTTTGCTGGATTCCCTACTAGGCACTCTATATCATTGATTAAATGAAAAACATCGGATCGTGATCCATCCCGCTGTTCAGCAATATACATACTTTCGTAAGACTCATTGAGCACTTCCTGGCTTGAAGACGCATTAACCAACAGCGTAAAAGCCACCAAAATACCTCTCAAAAGTTCTATTCTGATCATAAGACGAAAGCCCCACAGTCTCACGCTCCCTAGCATAGGAATAATGATACTACAACGAATGGCTCTGTTGCAATACACTCATTACTCCAACCACAAAACAGAAGCGCTTTTCTAAGCTCTGGCTATATGGTATATTAATGCCCAGATGATGGGGTGAAGGGCTGTTCTTTTGGGATTAGAAGCAATTGAGTATGGCATTTTGGGAAGGATTCTGGGGAACGATAGCATTTACGACGACTATCATCGGGTTGGCTCCACAGGTGTATAAATCGTTTAGGACTAAATCTACCACGGATGTATCCTTCCTGATGCTGCTTAATTATTTGGTATGTTCCGTGACGTGGGTAATATATGGAATCTATAATGGATCGTCATACGTTGTGTGGAGCAATGTCTTCGGAATATTAATGGCGTGTATCTCAATCTGGCAAAAACAGAAATATGATGGTGGATAAGATTATTAGACCACTCACATATCCAGATCTATGAATCGGCGGATTCTTTGGATCGATTCGTCTTTTCCAAGTATCTCTATGATTTCGAAGACGCTGGGAGATACAAGGTACCCGCACAGTGCGCTCCTCAAGGCCTGGGCTATCTCCACGAGCTTGACGTCCCTAGAATTGGCCAACGCTTTGGCCCGCTCCAGTAAAATGTCCTGTTGAATGGATTCCTCACTTTGGATAATCTTAATCATGTCCTTTAGTAGCTCGACGTTCTCCGGCATTAGGTACTTCGCGCAGACTTCGTCGTAGGCCTCTGGGGCCTCCACGTAGATGAGGGCCGATTTGACGAGATCAACCAGCGTCTTGGCACGCGATTTTAGACCATCCAGACCAAGCAATATTCTATTAGTCTGCATCTCCGAGAGCTCCGTATTCAGGAAAGGTTTTATACTGGCGAGGAGCGATTCGTTATTCCGAGCTTTCATATAATGAGCGTTCAGATTCTGTAGTTTCACCATATCAAAACGTGCGGGAGATTTCCCGACATCACATATATCGAACCACTTTACGGCGTCTTCCCGACTGATAATCTCATCGTCCCCGTGACTCCATCCAAGACGCAAGAGATAATTAAAGATGGCTTCCTGCAGGTATCCCAGATCAATGTAATCCTGCGCACTCGCCGCCCCGTGACGCTTCGATAACTTGGTGCCATCGGGCCCATAGATCAGAGGAATATGTCCAAACCGCGGAACATCCCATCCGCAGGACCTGTATATCTGTATATGCCGAAAGGTATTGGTCAGGTGGTCATCCCCTCGTATGACGTGTGTAACACCCATATCGTGATCATCCACCACGACTGATAGCATAAACGTGGGCGTCCCATCAGATCTCAGCAGCACCAGATCATCTAGCTGTGAGTTCTCAGTGACGACTCTGCCCTGTACCAGATCATCGAGCACCGTCTCGCCGGATTCATCTGTCTTCAGCCGAATGACTGATTTACCTTCGATGTAGTGCGTCGTATTATTCCGGCACTTCCCATCGTATTTATACGACTTCCCCTCCTTGATGGCGGCCTCCTTTTTCAGGGCCAATTCTTCGGGAGAGCAGTTGCAGAAATACGCCTTACCTTGTTCGACGAGCTTATTGGCCACCTCCTTGTGTCGTTCTATGCGGGTCGATTGTATGACGGGTTCTCCATCCCAATCCAATTGCAACCATTTTAATATCCTGAGGATGGCCTTGGCGTTTTCTTCGGTTGATCTCAGTTTATCGGTATCCTCTATACGAAGAAGGAATTTACCGCTGCAATGCCGCGCGTATAGCCAATTAAAAAGGGCCGTACGAACGGAGCCTATGTGTAGAACCCCAGTTGGGCTCGGGGCAAACCTGACGATGACAGACACGGGCTACTCTTCTACGTCCTGCTCCTCATACGTGGGTTCCACCAAGACGGAGTCGATGGCCCGCGTTAAACTCATCAGTTCTTTTTCGTCGATTATATCATCTAAGTCAGAATCGAGAATGTCATCTTCCAATATTTCTTGCTCTTCTTCATCCAGTTCCTCATCGGAAAGAACGGATTCACTCGTCCAATTATCATCGGAAATGTTTCTCTTTGCCAATTCGCGGAGCCCGGCGAGGGAGATAGTTTCTCCCGCTATCTCACGCAACGCGATGAGAGTCGGCTTATCGTTATCCTTGGGAATCGAGGGAGTCGCACCACGCTCGATATCCTTGGCTCGCTTTGATGCCATCAGAACCAGCTCAAATCTATTCTGGACCTTTGCGATACAATCCTCAACGGTAACTCTAGCCATTTGCGTTTCAACATTCCGAATCCACCAATATCAGAGCGATTATAACACGTCGTCGCAATCTGAACAACGCTCTGTCAGGGAAGTGCGTTATTTTACAGGGCTTTTTAGTCCTCTATCCAGAGGCGCATATTTATTCTAAGTCGGTTAAACAATACCTGAGAATTATTGAACAAATTGAAGACACAGAGAGTTATTAATAGCTTATATTAGAGAACTAAACAGCCACGGGCAACCACTGAATAGAGTCCCAACATCGCCCTCGTTGTACATGGTCCGGTGGTATGCTACAATCCTATTAGTCGATGCGAATTTTATTATACCGTGAAGAAAAATACTAGGAATATTCTGGTTTGGTTTGGGCTGATGGTTTTCCTATGCCTGCTGGCCAATCCTTTCGATACGAAGCTCATGGGGAACGGCCCCAAGGAGCTTCCATATTCAGTCTTCATGAGGGCCGCTTCGAATGGAGAGGTTAAGGAAGTACTGATTCGTAATACGACCTCCAAGTTGGTTGGCAAATTAATAGATGGCACGATATTCACTACAATAGTTCCGATGGATCTCAATATGATCGATAAGCTTTTGTCGCACAATGTTCAGATCACGGTCGATACCGGGGAATCAGGATGGGGTAATTTATTCTCTCAGCTCCTGCAATGGCTACCGATGCTCTTGCTCATAGGCCTCCTAATTTACTCCTCACGGCAGATGCAATCCGGTGGAAAGGGAGGTATAGGGGGTGGTCCCCTCGGCATCGGCAAGGCCAAGACCAAGATGTTCCAATCGAGGAAGGTGAATGTCACTTTCGCGGACGTGGCCGGAATCGATGAAGCAAAACAAGAGCTAGAAGAGATTGTAGATTTTCTTAAGGCTCCTCAAAAGTTTCAAAGATTAGGAGGGAAGATTCCACGCGGTGTGCTACTGGTTGGAGATCCGGGCAACGGCAAGACGTTACTGGCGAAGGCCATCGCCGGTGAGGCTGGTGTCCCATTCTTTAGTATCTCCGGTTCCGAATTCGTAGAAGTTTTCGTGGGTGTTGGAGCTAGTCGCGTACGCGATATGTTTGAGAATGCCAAAAAACATTCCCCCTGCATAGTATTCATCGATGAAATTGATGCCGTCGGGAGAAAGCGAGATTCCAGCTTCCGATCTGGTAATGACGAACGTGAGCAGACTCTGAACCAGTTGCTGGTCGAGATGGATGGTTTCGATGAGAACCAAGGAGTCATCATTCTGGCGGCCACCAATAGACCAGATGTTTTGGATGCGGCTCTATTGAGACCCGGGCGTTTTGATCGTAGGATTACGGTGCAATATCCAGATATGGCCGGTCGTGAAAAAATTCTGTTCGTCCACGTCAAGAATGTGCCGCTCTCTCCGGACGTGAATCTCAAGGTTGTCGCACGAGGGACCCCGGGATTTTCTGGAGCAGAACTAGCGAATTTAGTTAATGAAGCAGCCCTAATAGCGGCACGAGAAAATAAGTTGACCGTCAATATGCGGGACTTCGAGATGGCGAAAGATAAACTCATCATGGGCACCGAAAGAAAATCCATGAGCATGACGGATGATGAAAAGAAGATGACGGCCTATCACGAGGCGGGACATGCGCTCGTCGCACTCTTCGTGCCCCAGTGTGATCCGATCCATAAGGTAACAATTATTCCGAGGGGAGGGGCACTCGGCATGGTCGTCCGGCTCCCAGAAAAAGATAAACTTTCCGTTTCGAAGACTGAGATATTATCGAATATTAAGGTCGCGATGGGTGGAAGAGTTGCAGAAGAGCTCATATTCGGTGAAGACAATATAACAACCGGAGCGGCTCAAGACATAAGACAGGCGACGGACATCGCCAAGAAGATGATAATAAGATGGGGAATGAGTGATAAGCTAGGATTTAGATCGTTTTATGATTCGGATGGATATTACATGGAAGCGAGTGATCAAATTTCACAACTCACATCCGAAACCATAGATGCTGAAATCAAAAAACTTCTCGATGCCTCCTATAAAGAAGTTAAAGAGATCGTGTCGAAGAATAGGGATAAACTTGAGGCCATCGCCACGAAGCTCATAGAGCGGGAGACCCTCACGGGAGATGACGTCAAGAAGGTACTGGCTGGAGAAGAGATAATCGATCCTCCAGAAGATGGTACATTACTCTTATCTGAATCGTTTGCTTTGGGAGGTCTCCCAAACATGAACGGAAAATCCAAGACATGAACTCGAATATATTTGGTACCGATGGCGTTAGAGGGCGTGCCAACGAAGGATACATCACTCCCGATAAAGTGACAACGCTCGCCGTCGCCGTCATTAATCACTACAACGCGACGAACCACATCTCCGTGAATAACAAATTCACGGTTGTCATAGGGAAGGATACCCGATTATCGGGATACATGTTGGAACCTGCCCTGACGGCCGGGTTCATATCGGCCGGGGCCGATGTCACCCTTTTGGGACCGATCCCGACTCATGGTGTTGCCTTCGTCACGCGGTCTCTGCGGGCGGATCTGGGAGTCGTCATTTCTGCTTCTCATAATCCATTCCAAGATAATGGGATTAAATTATTCGGCCCCCATGGATTTAAAATTTCTCCGGATGAAGAAATAAAGATAAGCAATAAATTCCACGAGATATCACGGGCTGATACCCTACAAGATTATCTGGTGACTCCAGGTGATATGGGAAAGGCCAGGAGATTGAGCGATGCCGCTGGCCGGTACATAGAGACCGTGAAGTGCTCGTTTCCAAAGAACCTAAGCCTATCTGGGGTGAAGATCGCCGTAGACGCCGCGAATGGAGCGGCCTACCGCATCGCGCCACAGGTATTCTGGGAATTGGGAGCAGACATCGTAAAGATCGGGTGCGATCCGAATGGAAGCAATATCAACCACAATCGTGGAGCCATCGAAACCAACGCCCTCCAGAAGGCCGTCATCAAGGCGGGAGCCGATATTGGCATAGCACTCGATGGGGATGCTGATCGAGTCGTCATCGTGGACGATCTGGGCAACCTCATCGACGGAGATTACATCATCGCGGCGATAGCGACGGACTGGCTAGAGACCGAACGTTTATCGACGAATAAAGTGGTCGCCACGTATATGTCCAATCTCGGCCTCGAGGAATATTTGCGCAAGATCGGTCTGGAGCTTATTAGGTCTGATGTTGGTGATAAACATGTACTGGATCAAATGTTGAAGATAGGCTGTAATTTGGGGGGCGAAAAATCGGGACACGTGATACCGCTCGATTATGCGACGACCGGCGATGGTCTCATTTCCGCGATGCAGGTTCTGGCGTACCTTAAACGCCGCGGATTAAAAGCCAGCCAATTGATGGATTTATACCGGCCATATCCCCAGATATTAAGGAACATCAGAAAACAAATAGATCTGACCGATACCAAATTCCAATCCTTCGTGAGAGACATCGAGCACAACACTCTCAATCAAAGGGGCCGGATAATAGTAAGGAAATCTGGCACAGAATATATGACGAGGATTATGATAGAGGCCGAAAGGCCGACGGATATCGACACCGCTATCGTACAAGTGGAAAAATTCTTTTCTCAGATGTAGAGATTAAGTAGGGTAGTAACTTCAAGCAGGAGTTACCAACTATTGGTCAAGTGATTTTAATTGACCTCTTTCGAAACTCATAAATTGATCTCAAAGTTATAGATTCCTGCAATTAGTTTGAATCTTAGTCCAAATCTCTTCCTTCTGTAGCAATTGATCTTCTATACATAATTTATTATTTCTTCCTCCTTGTTACCTTGGTAGTTAAAACTTGCCCTTCCCTTATTGTATTACACTTTTTAGTTTCCTTTATCTAGATTCGAAAGAGGTCTAATGAATATGTCGGTAGATAATTTTCGTGAAAAAGCATCCAAGTTGACTCAAGAGGAGTTAGCAGAGCTTCAGGACGCATGGAACTTAGTTTGACACAACGTTGACCTGAAATTGAGCAGCATGAGGGACCTGTTACCGCATGATCCAGTACTGGCGATTGCAGAAAAACAAGTAGCAAAAATTCAAATTGTTTCAGAGAATTTGCAAAAGAACATTGAAGCGGTTGAGAATGGGAGAATAAAAACAGAATATTTCGAAGTCAATATGCTT
Organism: Holosporales bacterium; assembly: GCA_031258145.1. Lineage (GTDB taxonomy): Bacteria > Pseudomonadota > Alphaproteobacteria > RUG11792 > RUG11792 > JAIRNI01. Next base: position 2,371 of record JAIRNI010000022.1, on the reverse strand, counting down.
CTAATAAAAATGCTAATTGGAGACATTTATGACGCACTCCCTGGATAGAGAGAAACTACCCGATCGAGGCTGTTGGCTAGGTCTGCGTTATGTGTCGCCATAAAAACGGAAACCTTTATATTTCGCGATAAATGCAGGAATAGATCGAAGATTAATTCGGCGGTTTTTGGGTCGAGGTTCCCGGTGGGTTCATCGGCCATTATCAGCATCGGATCATTGGCCAAACAACGTGCAATAGCGACGCGCTGTTGCTCTCCACCTGAGAGTTGCTTGGGCATATGATTCAATCTATGCGTCAGGCCAACCTTCTCCAGCAGGGCAAGAGCCTTCGTCTTGGCGACCGATAACTTCGTATTTCTGATGAGCTGCGGGATGATTACATTCTCTAGGGCATTAAATTCGGGGAGTAAATTATGGGATTGATAGACGAAGCCTAGACATTCACGTCTAATCCTCGATTTATCATCATCATCTAAACCATTGGCCCGAACTCCATTGATTATCACATTCCCGCGTGTTGGCTTTTCTAGGAGGGCCGCAATCTGCAGGAGCGTAGATTTCCCGGTCCCACTGGGGCCAACCAGCGCCACACTCTCTCCGTGCTCTATCTCGAGATCAATACCATTCAATACCCTAACCGACGAATCACCGGTCTCAAAGTCCTTATGGATACCATTTAGGACCAGTATTTTCCCGTGATTAATTTTCATGATTTCCTGATTCAGCATTTTCCTCAAGTTTCATGACGATTTCAACGAAGGTATTGCCGCGGTGTTCGAAATCATCGAATTGATCAAAACTGGCACACATGGGTGATAGCAGAACGACGGACGGGCCACTTTCCTTACGGGCTTCGTTATACGCCGCATGCAGAGCCGTCGCCAGGGTTTGGCAGTCTACCGTCGTTTTAATGCCCACAAACATTTGCTGAAACTCGTCCGTTGCCTCGCCGAATAGGAATATCTTCTGAACGCTGCCTAGATACCTCGCGATCGCCGACATGGCATCCGTCTTCTTGCTTCTGCCCCCCACGAGCCAGTATATTTTATAACCCACGAACGTGGCGAGAGCACGGGCCGCCGATTCTGGATTAGTCGCCTTACTGTCGTTGATAAACAGAATATCACCAATCTTCTTGACGATATTCAGGCGGTGAGGAAGTGGATGAAAAGTCTTAACTCCCTTAGAGATGATATGATTCGGTATCCCGAAATGCCGGCAGATGGTGTAGGCGAAGCCGATGTTCTGATAATTATGTTGGCCCATCAGATTTAATAATCCAGATAGATCCAGGATTAGATTTTTGGTACCCACCATCAGCGAGTGTTCACAAACGTACACAGCTGCCTGAGTCTGATACTCCGATGAAACCGTCAATACGTTATCCGTCCCCCCATAATTTCCGATCGACCATTTGTCTTCGAAGGAAATGATTTTGGTTTGCGAGGCATCCAATATTCTGCGCTTCGCATTTCTGTAATTCTCAAAATTCCCGTGAAATGAAAGATGATCAGGCTCGATATTGAGGAGACACCCGACCTCCAATTTTAGGTGCTTTGAGCTGGCCAGTTCATAGGAAGATAGCTCGAAGAGGTATATATACGATTTCGGCAGTGTAAAATACGGGATACCGATGTTACCCCCCATCTGTACATCGATCCCGGCATCCTTCATGATGTGGTAGGTCAGTGCCGTCGTCGTGGACTTTCCGTTGGTTCCTGTGATGCCGATTATGCGAGCATCTGGATTGTGCAATACAAACGCATCGAAAGTTGAAATAACTGGTATATTGGACAGGACGGCTCGTCTCACGATGGGATGCCCATTATGAGACATGAATGGTATGGACGGGCTCTTGACTATAATATCAAACTGGTTGAGATTGTCCAGATCCGCCTTGTCTGGAATGTCAGGAATATTATCGTCGTGAACCAGGACGTTGTGTCCCTCGCTCTTGAGAAAAGTATACAGGGACTTGCCTGAAATACCGTATCCCAAGACCAAAATATTTCTTCGAGAGGCAAAGAAAGTCCTATCCACCACTGACAGATCTGGATTCACAAGAAACGTACACAGCAAAACATATACACTTTAAGCTGGCCAAAAGCAAGACACAACTTAGCTTCCCACAGGATTCATCGGAATTCCACTCGGCTAGGTTTATATTTAATTTGACGGGATATAAAACATGGAAGCACAGGGGGGGGGGAAATATTTCTTGAAAATTAACGTATTATTAAACTTTTTATGCTATTTTAAGTATACACCATCCCTAACCCCCACCCACCCGGGGATTCTCGCACATCCCGGTTAATAATACGTTAACGGACGATTACTCAAGGGCATCTGCCACCAATACTGATTCAGATGA
>JAIRNI010000017.1 GCA_031258145.1 Holosporales bacterium | reverse complement strand
CAGGGCCTACGCATGAGATGTTGTGACAATCTTTTCCTCAAGGGATTGCGGGTTTTGTTGAACTGTCGAGGTGTTTTGATTTATAAGGCGCGACAATGCTGCAGAAAATATGTATGTTTTGAGGAAATGGGCATTGGAGATCTTAGATAAAGCGAAAGATAAAGAGGACAGATCTGTTAGATCGCTTATGAGAAGAAACGTAATGTCTATGAAGCATCTAATTGAATGTGTGAAGAAAGATTCTCATGCGTAGGATCTGAGGGCCCTCGATTCATCCAGGTATTATGGCTAAATGCCTTGTAACCCAACTATGTCTCGTATAGTTAAATGCAGTGATTATGTGGGTGTCATATGGTTTGGTGAAATATAAAGCCTGGGAACACAGAAAAAATATTTCTTGAAAATTAACGTATTATTAAGCTTTTTATGCTATTTTAAGTATACACCATCCCTAACCCCCACCCACCCGGGGATTCTCGCATACACCGGTTAATAATACGTTAACGAACGATTACTCAAGAGCATCTCCCACCCATCCAGATTCAGATGAGCTAGATCTAACGTAAAAATTGGCTCAGAAGCCGTCTTCGGCCAATTTTTCTTCGGCACTAAATTTAATAAACATTTGGGTGTTTATTGAATTGCGTGGATTTAAAAACAGTTAATCCATGATAAACCCAAAGGAAGAACTTTCATTTATATCAGCATCCTTGATTGGCCCAAATTTCTCGTCTAAGAATCTATTGCAATAGGCTACCGCAAAAGAGACTCCGGAAAACACTAACGGATGTTCCATTGGATCCACATTATCCGCCGTTCTAATTAATTCTAATACATTGTATATGCATTTACAATTGGAGAAAGCAATGATTGCCAGATACGGGCCATCCGGATCTTCCCTGTATTTAGCTCTCAATCTATGTTTCTCCCAAAAATCTGGATCATGTCTTATTGCTACTACCCTACCTAACAAATCAATTGTCGGGGAAAAGACTTCTGAAGGCAGGTTGCCCCAATCTATTTCATCTTTCCCTTTTAATTCCTGTTTTAGAATATTTCTCTCTGTATCATCATTATGCAGGCTAGGATTTTGGGAGGATAGATCACCTGCAATATACTGATACATTTGTTCTCCGCTCATATTCCATGCACCTTCTTCTGGTGTGGGCAATATTCCCTGGACCTGCGACTCCGGAGAAAGAGTTGCATCTTCAGCAGCGTTTACATATGAACATAGAGATATCACAATACTTGTTACCATCCCATAGATATACTTCATTATACTTCTCCTATACCTTATTATCATGCCCCTATTGTTTATCATACTAAGTATTCGTTAACAAATACTTAAATATTAAATGCGCGGATCTTACCACCCGGCGTATTTCGGAAACTTCAGGATTTGTTTTATTGGATCAGAAGCCGCCTTCGGCCAATTTTTTCGACATTATATTTGATAACCACTTATGTGTTTATTGAATTGCTTGAATATAACCTATACTCAAGGATACAATACGAAAAATCTGTTATAATATTATGAGGGGGAGGAAACTTTTTAGAGCCTAATACTTGCTGCAATTTCGCATGTTCTTGCGCCTTGTGTATAAGGCCGTCATTATTGGGGGGATATTTAAAATGAAAAAAATTAAATGGTTATTGATGACCGCACTTCTGTTCACTGAGTTGCGGGAAATAGGGGCTAGCGTCGATACTGCGATCGCCTTGCAACGGGCAAATTTAAATGTTGAGGAAATTAGGGGCACATCCGATTGCCAGCAGTGGATCCGTCAGGATGGTCGCCTAGGGAATGGGCAGTCATCCAATTCTTCCATCATGGAGGTATGCAACATTTTCAGTCTACAATCAGCGGCACATATGCTGGAACCCACTGTATATACCGGGAATCTATCGGCTGATAACTATAACTGGATCGCAATAAACTATGCCATGAGGGGGCTTTATCTGCAATCCCAGGAATATTATATTAAATTTACCCCCTCACAAATTGTCGACGACATATCGGAGAAAGCGATCTCTAAAACCAGGCTGCACTACAAACTATCTGAACAAATGACGCGTACTGTCTTGTCTGATATTAAAACATATTTAACAGGACTGCGGATACCAGAATTAACGGAAAGTTTCAAGAAGGATTATCAGCCGGTAAATGAGTTAATTGATGAATTTGAACCATGGGAAAAGCCTTGGTATTCAGCCGATAATTCGACTACCAAACTGCTGGCCAGGTCTTTCAAACGTGTCGCTGGGGATGGATCACCTGAACTCATCATCACCCAAGCGCAAAAACAAGGACGCCAAGAGATACCAGACAAATGGGCATCCTGGCGCGATAACCTGAGCCAAGTGGCTGAAGATGTTTTTGATAGGTCTAATCAGGACGTGAATAGCCTCACGCAAGAATTTGGCGAATACACAACGGAAGAACAAATGGAACAGGCATTATGGAGTAGAATTAAGGCTGTTCTATATTCGGATTCCCTAGTCCCGAGAGCTGTGCGCCGGAGTACGCGGCCACCAGCATCTCCGGAAGTTACGCCTTCAGCGCCGTCCGAGAGTGTATCACCAGAAACAGTTGAGATTGAATCACTGATTCAAGAAATCATCGAGCCTGTAGTCCAAGAGCCAGTTGAGCTCAAGATTCCAGAGGCTATTCAGAGTGAAAGTCCCGAATCATCGGAATCTCCAGAATCAGTTCCAGCTTTTTACGCTGAATCAGTGATGACTGAACAACCAGATAAATTCTCCGAGTCAATAATTGAAGAGGCAAAGAAATTAGTGTCTGCCGGAGAGATAGTGACCGCCGTAATGAAAGAAGAGATTTTAAGAGATACGAATTGGAGCAACACACTTCAAGAAATATTAAGTGCTCAGCAATACTCAACGCAATTAAAATCACAAAACGAAAGTATTCGCAGGGATATAGCCTATGCATTGGCCATGAGAATGTACATGAAGGTTGTGGCACCAAAGCAGGCAAGTTGGACCATATATAAATGGAGCAGTAAACCCGTACCATTCCCGATATCCAGTATAGTTCGCATGCAAACAACTCAAATAAAGGATTCGATCACAGTCTCAGGAACACTAAAAGAATACCTCAAGCAGGAGATAGAAAGAATCATCCGTTGTATAACGGCGGAGGGTGTCACTGAATATACCAAGGAAGACATCATAGCAGCTTTCCCGCGTCAGATAAGGGAAATAAAAATTACGCTTGGATACTTACCTAAAGATCACATCACAGCATCGCATATAACCCAAGAAAAAATCAGATTTGATAAGAAAATAGATGAAATTAGCATGGAGGAAATTAAACAAAAACTTCGAGAAGTTATAATCAAAAAGGTGTGTTAGTTCACTAGATGTGAGACCAACCTCCAGCACTAGTCCACGTATACTCATGCAATTCGATGAACAGGTCAATGTTTGCCGAATTGCATGATTATATAAAGCCAGCTTGGATGGATTCCTATGAGTCCGGTGGTGGGCAGTTAAACTTATCTCCTTGATTCCTGGATGTTGCAGGATATATGCTTTTCGTTGGATAGTTTCGGAAAGTCCGTAAGATGCGTATTATACTCACGCAATTTGACAATCACGTAAGTGTTTATCAAATTCAGTGTCGAAAAAAAATTGGCCGAAGGCAGCTTCTGAGCCAATTTTTTACTTTGTTTAATATATCCAATGATACGGTTAAGTGGATTGAGTGTATATGAACGTCAGGTGCCCCTATTGCGGCTGTTGTTATGAGATATCTTCCGATCTATTGAAGAACCCCATCGGTGATGAGAAGCTAGGTTACGGGTGGTGGCTGCGGTGCTTTAAATGCAACAAAAAGTGGTGGCTAAAAAATTCAGATATCGTTTTGCAGAGTGAAAGATCCCTAAAGGCCGATAAGAATGCGAAGGTTGAGAACCTCTCTAGATTGCTTCCGAAGCAACGCAAGCGCCGTAAATCCCGCTTCTTTGTTCGTTATTTATCGGTTATCCTCATCGTCCTCTTGGGGACGTTGGCCTTCTACAAATGGGATCTGTTCCGTGATTATCTGCTGGATAGAATTAAACATCTCTCGCAAATCACATCGAATAAACTCACGATGTTAGATGTGAAATACACGACGTCTAATATAGAGAATAATGGAATCAAGATTTTTGTAACTGGCATGATAAAAAATGAAGATAATGTGGTCGCGAAGGTAAAGGGAATTAAAGTTACGATTTTCGATGGTGATAGAGAAGTGAAATCCTGGACGAGTTCTTTACAGGCGGAGTTCGTCGTGCCCCATGATTCCATGTCATTTTCGACGGCGAACACCTTGGATCGCGCTATAGAAAACATGAAAGTCGAGGTTTCAATTTTTTGATATTTCGAATAAACATTCCGTTAATTTTGGCGTCATTTTTTGGAACAGGATTTATTTCTAAAAAGATGCCGGGCACTGTGGGAGCTCTCTTCGGCAGTCTATGCCTAATTCTCACACCCACGCATTACGTCTTCATTTCATTTATAATTCTTTTTACGGTAGGTACATTGGCCTGTGAATTATATCGACTTCAGAGCGAGGACTGTCTCGATAGAGATCCAAAATTCATCGTTATAGATGAGGTTTGTGGTATCTTTTTGGGGGGCGCCATCCTGGGCCTCTTTAATCATGCCTCAATCCCTAATTTCATGTTGAACTTTATTTTATTTAGATTTTTTGATATCCTGAAGCCATTCCCGATTAAGAATGTTGAAGATCGTCTCAAGGAGAATGTTAAAACGGCGTCTCTTGGCATCATGCTAGACGACGTCTTGGCCGCCATTTATGCTATATTCATCCAGATTATCTGTATCACGATATATACGGTTCTTTGCTAGATGACACATTGGGCCCGCCTCAAGAACATCCCAATATTCCCGATGATGATCATCGTGTTTATTCCGTTCTTTGCGCTCGTTATATTTTACTCCATCAACTCCGGTATCTTCTCGATGTGGTGCTTGCGTCATGTCTTCAGAATACTGGGTGGGATCTTCGTGGTACTCATGACCTGTCTGGTGAAAGTAAGTTTCTGGAGAAAATACGCGTACCACCTATATTTCATGTGTCTAATGATGTTAGTTTGCGTGGCAATAGCTGGGAAGATCTCTATGGGAGCCAAACGATGGCTCGATCTATATTTCTTCAACTTTCAACCGTCCGAATTGATGAGGGTGTTATTGATCATTCTATTGGCCAAGTATTTTTCGATTTTCTCGGTCGAAGACGCTAGGAAAACTTCCATCCTCATCCCACCGATCGTCTTCGTCGTATTGCCGATGATCTTCGTCTTGATGCAGCCGGATCTTGGGACAGCTATGATCCTATTCCTGGTCGGTATATCAATTTTCTTCGTATCCGGTGTACAGATCTGGAAATTCGTTGTGGGCCTATTGGGAATGGCCGCCGCAGCACCCATCCTATGGACCATGCTCCATGAATACCAAAAGAACAGGATCCTGATGTTCTTTTCTCCGGAAATGGATCCAAATGGCGCGGGGTATCATATCATTCAATCTAAGATAGCGTTGGGTTCCGGCGGGTTCTGGGGGAAGGGCCTGATGAATGGGACCCAATGTCACCTTGATTTCCTCCCAGAAAAACAGACGGATTTCATATTCGCGGCTCTAGGGGAAGAGCTGGGATTCGTTGGGTGTGTTGGACTGATACTGTTGTATATTTTATTGTTGGCATATAACTTATGCGTTTCCCTTCGGGTTCGTGATAAATTCAATCAGATACTAGTGTTCGGCATAAACTCAATGCTCTTCTTCTATGTGTTCATCAATATATCGATGGTGTGTGGCATACTTCCCGTTGTGGGAATCCCATTACCGTTCTTCTCGTATGGCGGAAGCGCACTGATAGTCCTGATGTTCTGCCAGGGCATAATCTTCGCCGTCGATATCGAGCAGAGAGTGAATAGGTATGGTTTCCATTGAACCAGATTGAGACAAGAAATTCCAAGACATGGCATTATCAAGACATGGCATTATATAGTTAAATGCAACGATTATGTGTTTGTCATATGGGTTGAGTATATCAGGCGCGTTGCAATATGATGTCCGTTAACGTATTATTAACCGGGGTGTGCGAGAATCCCCGTCTAATGCAATTCAATAAACACATAAGTGTTTATTAAATTTAATATCGAAGAAAAATTGGCCGAAGACGGCTTCTGAGCCAATTTTTACGTGAGATCTAATTCATCTGAATCAGTATTGGTGGCGGATGCCCTTGAGTAATCGTCCGTTAACGTATTATTAACCGAGTTGTGCGAGAATCCC
>JAIRNI010000015.1 GCA_031258145.1 Holosporales bacterium | reverse complement strand
ACCATATGACAGCCTCATAATCGTTGCATTTAACTATACGAGATATAGTTGGGTTACAAAGCATTTAGCTATATTACACTTTTTAGTTTCCTTTAACTAGATTCGAAAGAGGTCTAATGATGTCCTACAGATTTTTTTATGAGGTGGCCCTGTGCTAAACATGAGCCTATCTACGCCATATCCCCCGCGGATAATCCGTAATTCACCTTCTCCTAAAAATTATAAAATGTTAACTAATTTTTAATCTTTTTTGTTTTAGGCTGGGAAGAGTAGTGTAATTAGTAGCGGCGTGTTGCTGATTTGAAGGATTTTGGTTAATGGCGGAGAGTAGGCAACATACTCTTGGAAGGATCAGGAAACCTAGAGTACATATAACGTATGATGTTGAGATAGGGGATGCAATCGAGAAGAAAGAGCTTCCGTTCGTGGTGGGGATCATGGCTGATCTTTCTGGGCATCCGGAAGTGCCACTCTCGATTCTGAAGAACAGGAAATTCGTTGAGATTGACCGGGATAACTTCGCGGAAATTATGGAGGTGATTCATCCGAGGTTGGTCATCAGAATCGCCAATAAGCTTTCCGATGAAACTCCTGAGGTCAGTGTCGAATTACTCTTCAAGAATATGACCGATTTTGAGCCGCAAAATATTGCGAAAAATATTCCGAATTTGGCGGCGCTCTATTCAAGACGTACCGCCCTCAAGAATCTCATTACCAAGATGGACGGTAATGACGCACTGGAAGCTCTGCTGAACCAACTCATGAGGGATAGAGATAGTTTAGATAAGTTAAAGAATGAAATTGATGATCGTGCCGAGCAGGGGGGAGGCAAAAAGAAGGAAGTAAATGAAGAAGGATCGTCGGAATAACATTGCGGGAGAAAGAGAATGGCTGATGAGATAATCATTATACCAGAAGAAGCGAGTATTCTCGATATTCTTCTGCACGAAAAGAAGATGTCGCGATTCCCCGAGCAAGACGAAGGAGCCATTGAATTGCTATCGGCATTCATCGAAGAAATATTGGGGCTGGAGGAGGTGCCCCAGGAGAATGACGTCATATCATTCCTGATGCGTAGAATAGCCGAAATAGACGAACTATTATCGGCCCAAATCAACGAGGTCTTGCATCACCCAGAATTTCAAAAGTTAGAGGGATCTTGGAGGGGGATTCATTACCTCGTCATGAATACCGAGACGAGTACTCGCCTCAAACTCAGGGTCCTGAATTCGTCGCTGAAAGATTTGAGAGATGACTTAAGTAAGGCCATAGAATTTGATCAAAGTGAATTATTCAAGAAGATATATGAGGAGGAATACGGCACATTTGGAGGCGCTCCGTATTCGTGTCTAGTGGGCGCTTATTCTTTCACCAATCATCCACAGGATATATTATTCCTGGAGCATATGGCGGCATTGGCAGCCGCGGCTCATGCCCCATTCATCGCGGCAGTCTCTCCCGTCTTCTTTAATCTCGATAAATTTGAGGACATGCCATTACCCAGAGATCTCTCCAAGATATTTGAATCTCCCGATTACATTAAGTGGAATTCTTTCCGGAATTCTGAGGATTCAAGGTATGTGACCTTGCTACTCCCGCGTATTTTGATGAGATTGCCATATGGGCCGAATACCCTTCCCGTCGTCGAATTTAACTTCACTGAGGATGTGGGAGTTGGGGATACCGATAAATTCTGCTGGGGAAATCCGGCGTATGCCCTGGCCCAAAGGATAACGAATGCTTTTGCCCTGTATAGCTGGACGGCCGCGATCAGGGGCGTCGAGGGAGGGGGCGTCGTCGAGGGCTTGCCGACGTATATCTTCAAGACTCTCGAGCGAGATACCGCCGTAAAATGCCCAACTGAGGTCGCCATTACTGATCGTCGAGAAAAAGAATTGAGCGATCTAGGATTTATTGCGGTGAGTTACTGTAAGGGCTCTGATTTTGCGGTGTTCTTCGGATGTCAGACGACCCAAAAACCAAAGGTTTACAATTTGGATGATGCGAATGCAAATGCCTCGATTTCAGCTAGGTTGACGTATCTGTTGGCGGCCTCTCGATTCGCGCACTACATAAAAGTTATGATGCGGGATAAGGTAGGGGTCTTCTTGACGAGAGAGAACGTTGAGGTTCATCTGAACAACTGGCTGGCCTCTTACATCCTGCTGAACGATAATGCGCCGGCCAGGACCAAAGCTGAATATCCGCTGAGAGAGGGCAGAATAGATGTTTATGATATTCCTGGATCTCCTGGCTCTTACAAATCCGTCATTTATCTGAGACCTCATTTCCAGATGGAGGAATTAACGGCTTCGATCAGATTGGTGGCCAATCTGCCAGCTAGAGCGGGGTAGTCCTTATGAATTGCAAGGGCGTGTTATGATCAGACATTCTAGGCCTCCAAGATGCTTGAAGATAATCTGTTTATGTATCGCGCTGTGTGCTGTAAATATTCAGCTGGCGTCCGCTGAGCTTGTGAAGCAAAGTTACCTATCGCACATCATCGATTGGCTGGCGAAGTTGACGGAAGAAAACGACGTCAGAAGCCTCGTTAAGAAAAATAAAGGTGCCGTCGTATTGATTATGTGTCTTCAAAACGACGTAAAGGATGATGGCATCATTTATAATTTGACGATGGCCAAACATACGGGAAAACGTAAATTTGGGACGGGCGTTACGTCGGGAGTTCTGCTTTCGGAGGATGGTGTCGTCGTTTGCGCACCGTGCGAACACATCTCGAAATCAGATCGTATTTTTGTGCACATCGATAGCGAAAATTCCAAAAGTAAGACGAAAAATATAACGAAGAATGTTTATGAGGCGAAAGTACTCAAACTACTTCCTGCCCTGGATCTGGCTTTTCTGCAAATTAAACCGAGAAACAAAGAGAAGTTTCCATTCTGCGAACTGGGAAATGATTCGGAATTAATCAATAATCCAGACGCGGTTCAGTTCGGATCGGCGGTGGTCATCGGAAAGGCAAAGGGGAAGCATTTCGTGACCTTCACACATCCGGGAAATTCTGATCCATATTTCGATGTCATTGCCACACAAGTTCAGAAAGTCCAATATAAAAAGGATAAAGGAGTTCCTGTCCTTAGTCTTAGTAACGTGGTCAGTGACAGTGTATTACCCGAAAATACCGGGGGGCCACTGTTGGGGCCAGGTTTTATCGGTCTAGCACTGGTGGAATTCGATCGGTATGGATTGCCAAAACACACGGCCATCCCGGTTTCGACAATCAAGAAGGGGCTGCGTATCGCTGCTCCGTGGCTGCTGAAACATTCTGGTAAGGTCTCGCTGGGAATCAAAGTCCGTGCCGGGGAAAGAGATGAGTTGAGCAAATCACACCTAAAGGCTGTAGACATTGAGGGGAAACCTGTCGTTGTGGAAGCCATCGAGATAGGGGCTCCAGCCGAAGCTTCTGGCATTCTTCCTGAGGACATAATTCTGGAGGTTAACGGCGATCAATGCCAGGATTGCGAGACCTTCGAAAATTTGATCAATCAATCCATTGGTGAACAGACTGTCGTGTTCAAAATATTACGCCACGGCAATATAATGGAACTGGAAGTAAGAAGATAGTGGTATTCACGCAATTTATACTCAAGACCTTTAGTAACCATATGATTGAATCTATTAGCCCAAAATAGCAAAATTGGCTCAGAAGCCGCCTTCGGCTAATTTTTCGATATTAACTTTGATAAACACTTAGGTGGTTATTGAACTGCGTGATTATACATTCCGACCGCTCAAGACTAGCAGCGAATCGACGACCCATCGCACTTTCGATGGCTGGGTATTTCTCTGTATTCCTTTGGAATGCGTATAGTCCAGATTTTCGTCGGCAAGTTTTGAGGTACTGTGTAAAACCAGGCTCAATGTCAAAGACTGCAAACGTTCAAAAAGATCGATCCGCAGAAATTAAAGGAAATTTACGATATCGAGAAAAATTGGCCGAAGGCGGCTTCTGAGCCAATCTTTGCTTTGCTTACTATTGCGCAACACACTGTCTCGGCCGTTTTGTAACATCTTGCCCTCCGGAACCATACAGAGTTACACGTCTCCTTTCAGTAATTCGTCTATTTTCCTTGATTTATCTAGAGTATCGTCTATTTCAAATGACAAGGATGGAATAAATCTTAATTTCATCCGATTTGCTATTAATTTTTTGAAATAAGGTTCCTGGGCTTTCAAGAAATCCAAAGACTCTATTCTCGTAGCATCATCCAACACACTGAAATAGATTGTCGCGTGCCTTAAATCTGGAGATAGTTTAGCGTATGTAATGGTAATCTGAGATGAGTAATTTCCAGGTCCCAATCTCCCAGGTAAAGCTGGGAACTCATCGCGCCTTAAAGCCATCGAAACACATTCCCTTATATGCGTTGCAATTCTGTCCGGCCTTTTGCCAATCGCCCTCTTTTTTGCCGGAACAAATAACTTCAATCTAATCATCCGAAATGCGGAACCCCATTCTGTACTTGGCTCATGATAACATGATCCACATACACTACCTCCCAAAAAAGTTTGCTGGGTCATCGGCTAGATGCTCGGCTTGAGCAGTCAACAGTATTTTGATGGTCATTGGTCAGGGATGTGTGGATAACCCAGCCAGTCTGGGTATGAAAACTTGCATTATTCATAATGACGACAGACGCCAGAGAATCCAAAAAGGCTTTGCATTGACTGCCATGAAGGGGAACCAAATAAGCGGGACGCTTGATTCTTAGGGACACCGGTGGTAGGATGAGGAAGCAACACGGAGAGATGGCCGAGAGGCTGAAGGCAACGGTTTGCTAAACCGTCATACGGCTACAACCCCGTATCGGGGGTTCGAATCCCCCTCTCTCCGCCACCAAACTGCGTCTGGACGCAACTCTGGATTTTGGCGATGCGTCTCGAGGCCCGTTGGTTCTTGGGGATTTCCGCAGTTGAGTGCGGACTTTATGATTGTCGAAAAACACTATTTTTGCCTATTTTACCCCTAAAATGACTCCATAACCCCACTGGGTACGGACTTCGGTATATCAAGGTCCGCGGTTGCAAAGCCCTGGTTTTTCAAGCATTTTTGACTGCGGGCTTCGTTTTTGAAAAAATGCAAACTGAGTTGTTTGTGATTTTTGTTTAAAATCCACTGTAAGGCTTGGGAATCCAAGGTTTTTCGGAATTATTACCTTTGCACAGCAATGGTATCTTGCAGTAATCCGGACTATCAAGGTACGACGCTGGTTAAAAACGCTAGCAAAAACCCATTGCATAGGGCGTTATTTCGAATGCAGTAATGATGGGCGTAAAAATATTTTGATTTCATAAAGGCACTATCTTACCTTGGATAGGAGGACACGGTTTCATGTGCCCTCTCAACAATCTGTAAAACCTATGTTTCTAAGAAAGGAGACTCTCATGTTTTCATTAAACATGAGGAGGCGCATAGTTTTCAGCCTGTCCGCCTTCCTCATCTTAGCGATAGCCACGCTCTTTTCGAACGCGCTACCGCACGAATATAACGCGCACATCTGTGTTATGCAAGCTGAAAAACTACATCTTACCAACAAGGATGTAGCAACCCAATATAAGCAAATAATTGCCCCCAAATACGATACTATAGGAGAAGCCTTGTTTCACGAACTCTGTCATGCTTTTCATTCGTATAGTGGTATGGAAAAGATGACAAGTGCTTTCCTGGATGATGTATATAGGAGACGTAAAGAAAAATATCTCTGGACTAACGATAAAATTGAGGATCCCAGAGGATACGAAGATGATGAAGAAGCATACAACATCACTGGATTCTATCTAGGTGGATTTGATCCAATTTCATGTAATATGTATGATATAGCTAAATGTTTTGGGGATCCCTCAGCGTATACCTATTGACCTCTCGCCAATGTTTTCCTAAAAGTGCACGGTGTTTTTGTTAAGGGGGACGTTAAAGAAACGAGTGAGAAGCGTAGCGGATACTTTTGATCAATATTTTGAGTATATTTGGTTTGGCGAAATATAAAGCCTGGGAATACAGAAAAATATTTCTTGAAAATTAACGTATTATTAAGCTTTTTATGCTATTTTGGGTATACACCATCCCTAACCCCCACCCACCCGGGGATTCTCGCACACCCCGGTTAATAATATGTTAATAAACATCATATTGTGATGCGCCTGATATACTCAACCCGTATGATAGACACATGATCGTCCCCCTTAACAAAACACAACTAACTTTTAGGAAAAAATGGGCGAGAGGTCAATAGATAGACGCTGAGGGATTTTTAAAACATATAGCTATACAACCAGCCGGAGAAATTCTAATGCAGGAGAGTTACGGGAGAAATCTATTCTTCTTTCTTGCTGTTTTGGCCTGATAATGGATGGCATTTGTCATATACGTCGGTTATGTATTTCTTCGCAATATCGGCATAAATTTGTGTAGAAGAAATTGAGGAGTGCCCGAGAAGTTCTTGTATACTACGTAGATCACCGGAACTTTCCATTAGGTGTGTGGCGCAGCTATGCCGGAGAGCATGTGGTGTGACGGTCTCAGCTAACCCCAACTTTCTCCTAAGATTTTTGAGGAGTTTCTGCGTTGCGGAGGCCGATAGTTTTGCGCCAAATCTATTGACGAATAGGTATTCCGCCTGTTGATAAATACAGACGCCGAGATACTTTCTTATTAAATTATGGATATCTGCGATGAGTGGAATTGTCCGTGTTTTACCTCCCTTCCCATTGATCCGCAAAAATCCAGATGAATTCAGGAATTCATCCCTTTTAATGTTGATAGCTTCGCTTATTCTGAGACCAACCGAGTAAATCAACGCCAATAAAGCAATATCACGCATGATGATCCAATCCGTCTTTTTGCATTCGTACACCGATTCGAGGATATCATTAATGGATTCAGCGGCGATGGGCCTTGGAAGAGATTTATGTATCCTGGGAGGCCGCATGTCCAGTATTTCGCTATCCTGAATCAGGCCCTTCTCCATGCAGTACTTCAAAAAGTTCTTCAGAGCCGAGAGACTACGCGATAGACTCTTCGCGGATACATCCTCATTACACCTACTCAGAAACCAAGAGCGGATATCACGTTTCCCCACCATCAGGACATCGTTCAATCCGATGGCGTCAGACTTATAGTCCAGCAAGAATCCCAACAGTAGATTCAGATCCGCTACATATGATTCCCCGGTGTGGATGGACATCCCACGCCCGTATACCAGGTCCTTCTTCCACTCCTCGAGTAATCGCTGTATATCGGCTGTAATCATCGGGTACACTCAGAATGGGGCTCCTCAACATCAAGAGGCATTATAACATTATACTCAATCCAGTTGACAGCCATTATGGCCGATGCGTTAATTAAAGTAAAAAATTGGCTCAGAAGCCGCCTTCGGCCAATTTTTTTTGACCTTAAAACGATACCGAAGTTGAACTCTTGCAGTCCAGAGTTATATACTCATCCACGGAAAGAATGGGGACAGAAGCACTGAAGCGCATGAGCAGAGCTGTACTGTATTTACTCATATATCCAGACCGCTCAAGCCGAGAACAGGATCACGAATCTGGAAACTTTTTGGATGTGCGTATAGCGTGCTAATTTCATCTTCCGTATTTGCCGATGATCTTCCTGCCACCGCTCGGGCCTCCAAAAAATGGGCGGTCGCCGTTTCTGGAGGTGCCGATAGCTTGTGCCTCACGTTTCTCGCCAATGAATATGCCGAAGCGCATGACATCTCTCTCTTCGCAATCCTGGTTGATCACCGCCTCCGCCCAAATTCAGGCGAAGAAATTGACGATGTGGTGAAAATGTTGTCTTCATATCCATCGATTAATACGAGGGTTTTAAGATGGGAACACTCGGATGACATAGGCGGGAACATCGAATCAAAGGCGCGGGATGCGCGATATAACTTACTAATAAATTGTTGCGAGGACAATGGGATCGGCGTGTTGATGACGGCCCACCATGCCCTCGATCAATGGGAAACCTTCCTGATGAGACTGTCCAGAGGATCCGCGCTCAGAGGTCTCTCCTGCATCAGACCAGCCTCAGAACGAGCGGGAATTCAAATCGTTAGACCACTCTTGAATTTTACGCCACAGGACCTCAAAGAAACACTAGCCACTCGTTTTGGAATCACGGACTACAAGCATGACCCCATGAATGATCAAACGAGATTTGAACGGGTACGATGGCGTAGGATGTACTCGGAAATATCTGAGGAATACGGCCTCGGTATCGAGCATATCAATAGAACGGTGACAAGATTACAGGTAGCCGATGATTGCCTAAATCACGTTGCATCAAAAATCGTCTCAGAAATATACGATGGCCAATACCTATTAGGCAAACAATTTAAAGAACTACATCTAGAGTTGAGAATGCGGATACTGAACATTATACTAAACAGAGGGAAAGTCATTTCCTACGATCTCATTCGAAGGGTCGCAGAACAGATGTGTAATCCAGGCTTCGTCGCCACCAATTTGGGAGGATACATTATTCGCCGCATCAAGACCAATAAATTCCGCATAGAAATAGACCTCCTCCGTAACGTTCCTGAATAAGGAAGCCCGCTGCGAATGTCGTGGCCTATCCTGACATCAGGTTTAGTTGTACACTCATGCAATTCTATAAACACTTATATCCAAATGCTTTTGAAGATCAACAATATCTCGTACCTCAGTGCTAGTTCTTATCAAACAAGTTTTGATGGCATCTGTTATAGTTAGATGCAACGATTATGTGAGTATCATATGGGTTGAGTACACCAGGCGCATCACAATATGATGTTTATTAACGTATTATTAACCGAGTTGTGCTAGAATCCCCGTCTAATGCAATTCAATAAATACATAAGTGTTTATTAAATTTAATATCGAAGAAAAATTGTCCGAAGACGGCTTCTGAGCCAATTTTTACGTGAGATCTGAATCAGTATTGGTGGCGGATGCCCTTGAACAAGTGTCCGTTAACGTATTATTAACCGGTGTATGCGAGAATCCCCGTCTAATGCAATTCAATAAACACCTAAGTGCTTATTAAATTCAATATCGAAGAAAAATTGGCCGAAGGTGGCTTCTGAGCCAATTTTTACGTTAGATCTAGCTCATCCGAAGCAGTATTGGTGGCAGATGCCCTTGAGTAATCGTCCGTTAACGTATTATTAACCGGGATGTGCGAGAATCCCCGTCTAGTGCAATCCAATAAACACATTAAGTGTTTATTAAATTCAATATCGAAGAAAAATTGGCCGAAGACGGCTTCAGAGCCAATTTTTACGTGAGATCTAATTCATCCGAATCAGTATTGGTGGCAGATGCCCTTGAGTAATCGTCCGTTAACGTATTATTAATCGAGTTGTGCGAGAATCCCCGTCTAATGCAATTCAATAAACACTTAAGTGTTTATTAAATTTAATATCGAAGAAAATTAGCCGAAGACGGCTTCTGAGCCAATTTTTACATGAGATCTA
>JAIRNI010000014.1 GCA_031258145.1 Holosporales bacterium | reverse complement strand
ATCTAATTCATCTGGATCAGTATTGGTGGCATATGCCCTTGAGTAATCGTCCGTTAACGTATTATTAACCGAGTTGTGCGAGAATCCCCGGGTGGGTGGGGGTTAGGGATGGTGTATACTTAAAATAGCATAAAAAGTTTAATAATACGTTAATTTTCAAGAAATATTTTTTTCTGCGTTTCCAGGCTTTATATTTCACCAAACCATATGACGGCCTCATAATCGTTGCATTTAACTATACGAGATATAGTTGGGTTACAAAGCATTTAGCTATAAACACTCGCGTGTTTATTGAATTGCGCGAGCATAATCAGATCCTGAAGTTTCTGGGATGCGTAGTGCTATGATGTCTGCCCGGGAAAAGTTTTGCAAGAATTTTAAATTTCAAGTAGCTAAAATGAAATGAAGTGGGTAGCTTCTTGCAGTACTTTGAGCGAAAATTGATAACTCCTCAGGCACTCATTGCAGGGATCAAAGAGTATTCAAAGACCGTCGATGAATCCCTGATACAGAAGGCCTTTGTTTTTGCGCTGGAGCATCATGGTACTCAACTCCGAGAATCTGGTGATCCGTTTTTTTCGCACCCTCTTGAGGTGGCAGAGATTCTGATGGGTCTCAAGATGGATCAAGAAACCGTGATCGCTGGGATATTGCACGATACCGTGGAGGATACCAGTGCCACCATCCAAAACCTCGAGGAATTATTTGGGGCAAGAATAGCCAAAATCGTTGATGGAGTAACGAAGTTATCACGCTTCGAAAGCAGTTCCATCTCCGGGAAACAGGCCGAAAATTTCAAGAAACTACTATTGGCAGCGGCATCAGACATCAGGATTCTCATCATAAAATTGGCCGATAGACTCCACAATATGAGGACGTTGAAATTTAAAAAAAAGAAAGAAAAAAGGAGGGCCATCGCGCGTGAAACCTTGGATGTCTACGCATCCCTGGCCGAGAGGATTGGGATAACGAGCATCAAGGACGAGCTTCAGGACATAGCATTCCAGGAGCTTTATCCAGAAATATACTCCTCGCTCAAATCGAGGCTACAAACTATCTATGAATCTTCCGAACAAATCATCAATACCATTACTTCTGAGCTCTATAAATTGGCACACGAAGTATCTGAAGATTGTTCGATCAGCGGACGCGTCAAGAGCCCGTATTCGATATGGACCAAAATGAATGTCCGCAACATCTCGTTCGAGCAACTCTCCGACATCATGGCCTTTCGAATCATCGCCGCCAGCACTCAACAATGCTATCAGATTCTCGGTAATATTCACAAAAACTATCTTGTGGTTCCCGGAAGATTCCGAGATTACATCAGTGCTCCCAAAAATAATAGTTATCAGTCACTGCATACCTGCGTCATAGGCCCTCTCAATAAACGGATTGAAATTCAAATTAGAACCAAGGAAATGCATGAAGTCGCTGAATATGGAATCGCGGCACATTGGAATTATAAGGAGCACGGACCAAAATCGAATAAGGATGGAGAACAACAATGGCTGAAGAACCTCGTTAAGATACTGGAGAACACGTCTGGCATCGAAGAATTTTTGGAGGATTCCAAGACTGAGATATTATCGGATTACATTTTTTGTCTCACTCCGAAGGGGCTTTTGATTTCATTGCCAGTGGGATCGACAGTCCTAGACTTCGCCTTTGCGATTCATTCCGACGTGGGAATTCACGCTGTCAGTGCAAAGGTCAACGGGAATACTGTCCCCATGAATACCGCTCTCACGAACGGAGATCAAGTCGATATCGCGACGGACCCCAATCATTTTCCAAGTCCTCATTGGCAGGACTATGTCATTACCATCAAGGCAAAGACCGGACTCAGGAAGATCCTCAACGGTTTCGAGAAAGAAAAACTGAAAATGATCGGCAAAAGCATGTTCGATGATTTCTTCAAAAGGATTAATCGGACCGTTACAGAGGAAGAAATGAAATTCATCATAGGTGATCTTAAATTCGATAATGCTAATGCTATGTTCCAGGCGCTCAGTAATGGGATACTGCATATGAAGGATGTGTTATTGTCCTACAAGAAATTGGGACATAATATCGAATTGGAAACCCTAGCAGATTCAAATGAAACAACCAGTAACAAATACGTGTTACCAATCGTCGGCATTAAAGAGGCAAATCTAATTCCCGTGACGTGTTGTTTCCCAGTGCCAGGCGATAAGATCGTTGGATTGCGTTCCAATGATGGCAATGGATGCATGGAAATTCACATCAAGGAATGCGAGGAAGTGTCTCGAAAATTATTGGGAGATAATACCACGTTGCTCGAGTTGGCGTGGGCAAGATCCGCATTTGACGATAAGAATAGGTACCTCACGAAATTGGCCGTGACGACGATTTATGAACCTGGCAACCTCTCCAAAATCGCAGATATAATAGAATCGATGGGAGCCGGCATCGCGAACCTAAAGATCGGTGAAAAATTCGAGGGCTTCGTCAGGCTGCAGTTGGAAGTAGAAGTCCAGAATGTCGCCCAGTTGACGATGATCATATCCAAACTGAATGAAGCCAGCTTCGTACACGAAGTCAGTAGGCGCTGTATTGTGTGATATTCTCGTACAATTCAATAAACACTTAGGTGTTTATTGAATTGCGTGGGTATAGCATTTTAATGTACTTTTGATATTCTGGATCCTGTGAAAGTTGTGCGTGGGATCCGAAGAGGGATTGTACGCCATCACCAAGGTACAAGATCTTGTTCGAGTATATGATGAACTTCGGGGAAGTGGTAATAATGAGGACCGTCTTCCGTTTCGTCATATACTCCACGTATTCTTCAAACGCCTGGGCATCCTCTTCCGTCTCAAAACCCTTTGGTGTATCGATCAGTAATATCCGCGGTTGCTGCATGCTGATCCTAGCGATCTGTAACTTAAATAAGACGCTCTGTGGGACTTGTATTTGACGAGTTTCTGGATCCAATACGTCGAGATCCAATATCGAATATAATCCAATCTTCTCCGCGACCTGCAGGATCTTCTCCTCATCACGATGCAACATCTCGAGGTTTTGGTAGATGGTTCCATCCATCAATCCGAAATCCTGTTGAAAAATCCCAACATTAGCCCTAATGGATTGCTTTTTGATGGAATGTATCGACGTCCCGGATATATAGATATTCCCCGATTGTGGCTTATAATACTTCAATAATAGATCGAATATGTATGGTGCGAGTTTAATGTTTTCTCCAGTGATTGATATGAATTCTCCTGGTAAAACCGAAAAGGATACATTTTGCAGGCCGGTGTCACCAGCGGCCTCCGCCATATCCTGGAAGTATACTCCGTGGAATGCTAGAAAGAGATTTTCACTATTGGGAACGATGCTTTTCTCGGGCACCTCATCGGTATCCTCAAATTTATACTGATCCAAGTTCTTGAGTTTTATGTTCCTAATTTTAATATATCTCAAGATCGAAACAAGAAACATAGTATAATCAAAGATGATCGCAAAGAAAAAAGAGCGAGTAGCCGTAATATTGAACATCTTCGAAATGGCCATTTCTTCATTGATGATATACGCCAGTAGACAACAGCATTCCAATCCACAAAGACACCACAACATCTTCCACGTCACGGATGTGATGTCGTTCTTCGTATGATCCAGTATACTACTCCTCCTATCATCAAACTGATCGAGCATACTTTGCTCTGCCCCGTAATACTGGATACCCTTCGCCGCGAAGGCTGTCGATTCCATAAATTCATCCATCTGAAGCTTATATTTTCTGATATCGCATGATGAAATGATTTGTGTGGCCGCCTTGATGATGATCGTCGCAATCGTCATGGTGATTAAGGTGGGAAATATAACGTTGGCATCGATGAAACACGCCAAAGTTAAAAGAGCTAGAAATATTGTCAAAAAAGGTATCGCGAACCCAAATAATTCAAATCTATAATCCTCCAACAACAACAATTTAGCGAGGTTATCATTGGCGATACCCATTATCCCATCTGTAGAAATGCGCCTGGGATCGGATCTAATTATGGACTCATTAAAATCTCTCAGGAAAGATATGGATTTACATCGAATAGATATGTTCGCATAATACCAGCACAGGACAAACGATGCCCCCCCGAGAAACACGGCCGCGGATCGGAGGTAGAATGAAATCGCCGCATCGTTAATCGTCAAGAAGAAATCGTGATAAAATCCGAAGACACATAACGGAAGCAGCAAGACCGATAAAACGTAACCAAAAGCTATCATAATCAACAGACTTGGTGGAGCCGAGGGGGATCGAACCCCTGACCTCTACAATGCCATTGTAGCGCTCTCCCAGCTGAGCTACGACCCCTAGGAATCCCGCGAATTATACATCAGATCCTACATCATCTCTGCCACTTCATACAAGGATTATTTACGAGGGGGCCTTCATACCTCCCTTGCCCTGTGGATTTACATAGCTCAAAAATTCAAAAGTTGAGATTGAGTATATATACTCACGCAATTCGGTACCCACATACGTGTTTATCTATGGGATAATTTCTTGTTGTTCGTGCCCTGGATTTCCAATATCCTGTACGTAGCCGTATCAATTTTGGGCTATGGGTTTAGATTGGAACAGTAAATGGGAAAGTCTCGTAACACAAAAAAGAGGCGGAAGCGGAAATCTTTTCTCAGTATATTTTTGAAATACATTTTGTATTCGGCGACGTGTTGTTTCGTCGCGATCGCTTGTATCCTGTTTTATTTCGCGAGTGGGCTTCCGGATCTCCAGAATCTGAAGACCGAAATACGCAGTCCGTCTGTTACAGTTCAGACATACGACGGGAAGATCATAGGTTCCTATGGAGACCTCTACGAAGAGGTGGTCCACGTTTCAGAGCTTCCAAAGCACGTTATAGCGGCCTTCATGGCCGTTGAGGATAAACGATTTTTCCAACATTTTGGTATTGATTTTGTTGGGTTATTCAGGGCGGTATATCGGAATTACATAACCGGGAAGGTGGTGCAGGGTGGCTCGACGATTACCCAACAGCTCGCCAAAAATATACTCATAGGTGAGGGGTTGGTAACGCACTACGACAGAACGATAGGTCGTAAGATTAAGGAGCTTCTTTTGGCCATATGGCTCGAGTATAAATTCACAAAATCCGAAGTTTTGATGATGTATTTGAACCGGGTCTATTTCGGGGCTGGAGCATACGGTATCGATGCCGCCTCCAGGAAATACTTCAATAAATCGGCCAAGCAATTAGGAGTCTTCGAATCCGCGGTTTTGGCGGGTCTGCTCAAGGCGCCATCTAGGTATAGTCCGACGAGTCACCCAAACTATGCCCACGAACGAGCGATGGTCGTTTTGAATACAATGGAAGAGCAGGGACTCATCAAGAGCGCCAAAGAAGTTGAAGCCCGAGAGGCTACATCGGCTTTCTCTCACGATACTAAACGCAATCTGGGATCAATGTATTTCTGCGATTACGTTTATGAATCGGCGCAGAAAATACTCGGGGAAATAACGGATGACATCGTGGTGGTCACTACGTTTGACGAAAAAAAACAGGCCGCCGCTGAAGAGGCCGTTGAGTTTTACATTAGGACCGAAGGACAGAATTACAATTTTTCTCAGACGGCATTCATATGCATGAAGCGAGACGGTGCGATACAAGCTATGATTGGCGGCGCCAGTTACACGACGACGCAATTTAATCGTGCGACGCAGGCGGAACGCTTCCCGGGCTCTGCCTTCAAGATTTTCGTGTATGGTGCTGCCCTGGAATATGGCTACCAACTGGATGATATGATTCAGGATACTCCCGTCAGTATCGCGGGATGGAAGCCAGGGAATTACCGTTGGAGATCTCGAGGGGCTCTCTCCATCTTAAACGGGTTCACTTATTCGGTGAATAGTGTCTGTGTCCGATTAGCACAGGCAGTGGGGCTAACAAGAGTCGCGAAATTTGCCAAAAAATTGGGGATATACGACGTTTCGACACAAGATCTCAGTGTCGCCTTGGGGACGACTCCAGTGACCCTCAAAGACCTCACAGCGGCATATGCTTCCTTCATGGATGGTATGGCTGTCTGGACGTATTGCATCACTGAAATTAGGACGAAATCCGGAAAGATATTATACCAGAAGAAGCAAGAGGCCGGCACCATCGTTTTAGATGACGAATTATTGAGGAATTGCAGAGAGTTACTACGCTCAGTGGTGCATAGGGGCTCCGGACGCCGCGCTAACGTTAACAAATATATCTATGGGAAAACTGGCACGAATGGCAGTACGGACGCTTGTTTCATAGGCTTCTATGACCCAGATGAAGAGGATGACGGATGCGCATGCGGAATTTGGATTGGTCATGACGTCAATAAACAAAAGATGAGAGCTGATTCAACGGGCGGTAGAGTTCCGGCCATGATTTTTGCACGTTTTATGAGGACGGTCTTGCATCCAGAGCAGAGACCCGCCACCACCGATCAACCCAAGGGATTGGGACAATTGCTTGGCCTATGAGTACGAAACCTGAATGGATTAAGATCAGAATCCAGACGCATCCATCATTCTCGGATACATTGGGAATCGTCCGGAAGAATGTGGTCAGAACGGTGTGTGAAGATGCTGGTTGTCCCAATATTAACGAATGCTGGAGGAATAAGACGGCCACGTTCTTGATAATGGGAGAATATTGTACCCGCAACTGCGGATTCTGTGATATTAAGCCCGGGAGGCCCTTCCCAATCGATGAGGATGAGCCAGAGAGAGTTGCGTTATCTACACGGGATTTAGGATTAGAATACGTGGTCGTAACATCGGTCACTCGTGATGACCTGCCAGATGGCGGGGCATCTCATTTTTCCAACGTGATTAATAGACTTCGAGAAATAAATCCGTGTATTGAAGTAGAGATTTTAACTCCCGATTTCCTGGGCTGCACGAAAGAGGCGATTGAAATCATCATTGGCGCTGGTCCCAACGTTTTTGGCCATAATTTAGAGATCGTTAAAGAACATCACTCCATCGTCAAAAGGCCTCCATCAAACTACGATGTCTCCATGCATTTCCTACGTACTGTCAAAGAAAGCGATGAGAAGATCCTAACCAAAACGGGAATAATGGTTGGAGTCGGAGAATCCACCCAAAACGTCATGGATTGTATTAACGAAGTAAAGGACGCAGGCGTTGATATCATGACGATTGGGCAATACCTCCCTCCGTCCCAGCAGCATCATACATTACATCGCTACGTAGATCCAAATGAATTCGAGGAATATGAAAGGTATGGCAATGGTATGGGAATCAAGATGATCTGCGGTCCATTAGTCCGATCATCCTACAGAGCCAAAGAGGTGTATTCAGAATTATCTTCAAGCAATTCAATAAACACCTAAGTGTTTATTAAATTCAATATCGAAGAACATTGGCCGAAGACGGCTTCTGAGCCAATTTTTACTCTAATTACCGCATCGGCCATAATGACTGTTAGCTGGATTTAAGTATACTCACTTTTCCCAAGAGACCTCAGCGATGAGTAGCAGAGTAATTGGGACAAGCGGGCCATTATGCTGCGGGCTCATTTCTCTCTCGGCAAACATTGTGCTACTCTCTGATCTGGATGTGCCCAATGTGAGTAACGCCTTTTGGAGTGAGATATGCTTCGCTCGTTCTGAGATTATTCATTTTCATGTTTCTAACTTGTGATGCGTGGGCCGAGATTACGATTCAGTCTCGTTATATATCGTATGATCTAAAGAACGAGATAATTTGTGCGAAAGGAGAGGTCCTGGTCGTCCAAGAATCTGACGACGGGAAGACGCGGAAATTATATACAGATGAGATCGAATATCACAAAAACACCGGCACCATCAAATTGAATGGAAAGGCCATCTTAGTGGAGCCAACTGGTGAGGTCATCTCTGCCGATAATGTCTCCCTGGACCAGAAAATGGAAAAAGCGATCGCCAAGGCCTTGGTCATCATTTTGGAGGACGCCGCGAAGGTGAAGGCTAAGATGGGGACTAAGATTGGCCAGATATACACCTTCGAAGATGCCAGTTATTCGCCATGCAATGAGACGGGGTGTTCCCTGCCTTTATGGGATCTCTTCGCCGAGAAGGTCACTTACGACTCCAAACAGAAATCGTTCGTCTACCACCACGTGAAACTGCGTCTGAGAGGAATCCCAGTTGTTTTCCTTCCATATTTTAAGCACCCGGGATTTGGAGTTAGGAGGCAGACGGGGTTTCTCTCGCCAATCATACGATCGAATAGTGATACGGGTATGTTTATAGGCACACCTTACTTCATGGTCCTCGATCGAAGCCGTGATTTAAAACTGACTCCTTTCGTGATGTTCAATGGCAGAGGCATGGCATCTGGGGAATACAGGCAATCTCTCGCCAAGGGAGACATCACCGTTTCCTCCAGTATCCTAACGAAGGCCAGGGCAAGTCAAGTCACCGCCCATGAATTCGATCAAAAAACTCGTTGGCATGTTGATTCGATGTTCAAGTCGTTTAATATGGATAACAAGCGGATAATATTCAGAATAAATAGAGCCAGCGATGTAACGTATAAAATAAAATTCCCGGCGTATGATGACAAGGATTCTGGTCTATGGAGACGCCGGTGCAATGAATCCAGATGCGCTTACGAGTCTTTTGGCGAGAGCCACTATCTCACGACGGAATCGATGATATATCAAACGCCAAACGGTGATACCGCCCCTATTATTCTACCACACATCACGTTCTCCCATAGAAAAGACGATGTCTTAAATGGAAACGTCGAGCTGAACAACGACACGGTCTATCTCATTCGAAAGAATCAAGTATCCCCCTCCACCTTTTCGGATCATTTCTTCAGGACTACGAGTAAACTCAATTGGAAGCGAAGTGTTACCGTCGATCACGTCGTCCTCGATTTTTCGAGTGGCGTCAAAGGTGATGTATTGCACGCTGGGCAACGTGGAGGCGACACGAAGTGCAGCCATAAGATTTACCCAACCGTGGAGAATCAGATCAGTGGATTCATACCGTTCATTAGCCGAATACCAGCGTGGCAGCACACATCAATATGGGGGCCTAGGGTAACGTTATCCAGTATCGAGTCGTTGGGGAATCGCGAGGATAGCTTAGTGAATGAGGATTCAATATTCCATGGCCTAGATGAACTTATATTACACCACCTAAATCGAGTCGGGACATTCGGGAGCGCCGGTGAGGGGGAGAGAATATACGTCGGGGTCGAGAACTCCATATACAATAAAAAGAGAAGATATCTGAATTTCTTTATTGGGAAGTCTCAGAGTATCAGGAGCAATGATCAGGAAGACCGGGATTCCTTCGTGGGGCATCTATCCGTGAGGCCCATTGAGAATACCTCGTTCAGGATGCGTTTCGTTGGGCTCCCCGGCATGGAGCAAACCAAAATGTTTGAATCGGGGATAAGAATTGATACGGGGCGCGTATCAACGAACGTCGGATACCTTTACGACACGCGATCAAGCATCATCCGAGACGAGAAGATTTCTCAGATTGGACTCACGGTATCCATCAAATTATCGAGATACTGGAAGATTTCCGGATCTAAGCTCATCAATTTAAATAAAAATTTGGGAGATAGGAATTTACTGAATGGAATATTCGCGGAATACAAGGACGAATGCTTTGGCTTCGGCATAGGCTTCCATAGCGCAAACTTCAGGGATAAAGATATAAAACCAAAAACCGGCATCGCCGTGATATTGACCTTTAAGAATTTGGTCGAGATATCGAACCCCGTCGAGCATTATTTGTATAGGGGGATGTGATGCATATACTCACGGAATTTAACAAACACATAACCGGTTATTAAATTGCTTGAGTATAAGCGGCGGACTCCGTTGGCAGAGCTCTCAGTTTCATAAATCTCTCAAAATTAGACCCTCTTCCACGATGCCGCGCACACTCGTAATTTCCCTGGTGAATTGTATTTGGTTTTGTGTTACAATTAACAGTCGTGCTTTAGGAGTGTAGCTCAATTGGTAGAGTTCCGGTCTCCAAAACCGGCGGTTGTGGGTTCGAGTCCCTCCGCTCCTGCCAGCTGTGTTTCGCCTTTGCTTGTTGTTTTTGGGATGTTTAGATGAAGTCCAAATCCGCGGTTTCTAGATTTTTTACTTTCGTTAAGGATGTTCGTCAGGAGATCGATAAGGTAATGTGGCCCTCTAGGCAAGAGGTTACGCTCACGTCGATCGTCGTCGTTGTGATGGCGATAGTCGCGGCCCTGTTTTTTAGTCTCGTCGATACGGCGTCTTATAAGTTGGTACATTCCATTATAGGCAGGTGAATGATAGGATGATGGCGCAAAATACAAGGTGGTACATAGTTCACGTGCATTCCGGCTCGGAAAGGAGAGTCGTCGAGCTCATCCATGAGCAGATCGAGAAGAAGGGAATGCAGGACAAGTTCGAGGAATTGTTGATACCGACTGAGGAAGTCATCGAGGTCCGTGGGGGTGAAAAAGTAAAGGTCGACAAAAAATACTTCCCGGGATATGTGTTGATCAAGATGAAGCTCGATGACGAGGCGATGCATCTCGTCCGCAGTATTCCCAAGGTCTCCGGATTCCTGGGAGGCAAAGGGAAACCATCACCCGTCAGCGAGAGCGAAATCAAGAGGATCCTGAATCAGATCGAAGAGGCCATGGAGAGCCCCAGGAACACGATAACGTACGAGATAGGGGATCAGGTTAAGGTACTCGATGGCCCCTTCGCGTCGTTCACTGGATTTGTGGAGGAAGTGGAGGAAGACAAGCAGCGGCTTAAAGTTTCGATCATGATCTTTGGAAGAGCAACACCGATAACGCTGGAATACACGCAGATTGTGAAGATTTAGACTTTGTGGGAGATTTTGTCATTTGATTGATTGTACCACGGGGTCGTTTTAGGGAGATTTAAAATGGCGAAGAAGATAGTTGGATATATAAAGTTACAGATCCCGGCAGGAAAGGCAAATCCTTCTCCACCGATCGGGCCGGCGCTGGCCCAAAAAGGCTTGAACATCATGGAATTTTGCAAGGCGTTTAATGCGAAGACTCAATCGATGGAGCCTGGGATGCCGATTCCCGTCGTCATCACGGCTTATGCCGATAAGAGTTTTACGTACATCATGAAGACACCTCCTGTGACCTACTTCATAAAGAAAGCCGTTGGTATCACGAGTGGCTCTCAGAAGACTGGCATCACTGCTCCGATCGCCAAGATCACAAAATCGCAGATATTGGAGATAGCGAAGCAGAAGATGCAGGATATGAATGCGAACGATTTAGAGGCGGCCAGTAGAATGATAGCGGGCTCCGCCACGTCGATGGGCATTGAAGTGGTGGAGGGTTAGCACGATGTCACGTTCCGGAAAGAGATTGAGAGGAATAAAGAAAGATTTAGACCTCAAGAAAGTTTATACATTGCAGGAGGCCGTATCGCTCATCAAAAAATCAGCGAACGCCAAGTTTGACGAGACCATTGAGGTCTGCCTCATCCTAGGAATTGATCCCAAAAAGCCTGAGCAGAATGTTAGGAGTGTGGTGAATCTACCGCATGGAACCGGTAAGACGTATCGCGTCGCCGTGTTCGCGAAGGACCAGAAGGCTGAGGAAGCGAAGAAGGCCGGTGCCGAGATAGTTGGGGCCGAAGACCTCGTCGAGATGATCCAGAAGGGTGACATGCCATTCGATCGGTGTGTGGCGACCCCGGATATGATGCCTCTGGTTGGACGCGTTGGAAAGATCCTTGGCCCCAAAGGCTTGATGCCGAATCCGAAGCTCGGGACTGTGACTGTCGACGTCGCCACGACCGTTCAGAACATCCGCGGTGGACAGATAGAGTACCGCTCCGAGAAGTCTGGAATAGTGCATGCAGGAGTCGGTAAAGCGAGTTTCTCCGAGGATAAGATTGTTGAGAACGTGCAGGCTCTTGTTGACGCTGTGATTAAGTCCAAGCCCGTCGGCTTGAAGGGTCATTATCTCAAGAAGATGGTGCTGAGCTCGACGATGGGGGCCGGCATCACATTCGCGCTGGACTGAGGAGTTTATGAGAAATTTTATGAGGGGTTGTAAGTTGCTGATAGAATATAATGGTGTTGGAATTTCCCTTCATAGAGTCGATGTGTGTTATGGTACGCACATTTGTCGAAGACTGCAGGTGGGTGGCGTCATGTCATCGATAAAGCCTGCGGTAGACAGAAGAAGTGCATTGATTGCTCCTTCTGTAATTTTAATGAGGAGATAGAGCGTATGAGAAGATCTGAAAAAGAGCCTTTCGTATCTCGGATGAGGGATGAGCTGTTGGGCTCCTCGATCGTGATAGCCGTCGATAGATCGGTCGGTATCACCGTCGCAGAAATCACGAAGCTTCGCCGGTGTATCAGAGAATCGGAATCAAATTTCAAGGTCATGAAAAATACTCTAGCTCGTATAGCGATCAAGGATTCAGCCCTAGAGAATATGACGGAATACTTCAATGGCCCCACGGGCCTGGCGTATTCGAATAATCCCGTCGGGCTAGCAAAGGCAATATCTGAGTTCTCGAAATCTAATGAAAGATTGAAGATTTTGGGCGGAGTGATGGACGGCAAGGTGATATCTAAGGATGTCATCGCGGAGTTGGCGTCGCTTCCATCACAAGATGAGTTGCGTGCCAAGATTATCGGGCTATTGACGGCGAATGCCGCGAAGATAGTTCGGACGATCAAGGAACCATCGAGCAGAGTTGCAAGAGTTCTCGCTGCGAGGAATTAGAGGTTTTTGTTTTTTAGAAGGAGTGTAAAAAATGGCAGATTTAACAAAGTTAGTTGATGATCTATCGGCGTTGACGGTCTTGGAGGCAGCGGAGCTATCAAAGTTGTTGGAGGAGAAGTGGGGCGTCAGTGCTGCGGCAGCCGTTGCGACCGTTGCGGGCCCCTCAGCTGGGCCAGTGGCCGTCGCGGAGGAGCAGACTGAATTCGATGTTTCTCTCGATGATGCCGGTGCCACGAAGATCAACGTCATCAAGGAGGTTAGAGCCCTCGTTCCAGAGCTCGGCCTGAAGGAAGCCAAGGAGTTGGTGGAGGGTGCCCCGAAGGTCGTCAGGAGTGGAGTCTCAAAGGAGGAGGCCGAAAAGTTTAAGAAGCAGCTAGAGGCGGCTGGCGCCAAGGTCTCAATTAAATAACGGGATGATCATGGGGGCGGCCCCCTTCGGGGGCCGCCCGTTTTTTTATTGATCATTTATTGAGGATTTCTTTTGAGAGGGGTGTTGTTGTTATGATCAGATCTTATACAGGTCGCAAGCGTTTCCGCAAATCGTTCGGTCACATTAAAGAAAAAACTCCGCTACCAAATCTTATAGCTCTCCAAAGGAGCTCCTACGATAACTTCCTCCAGTATAACATACCTCCAGACAAAATGGAAAACTCTGGTTTGAATGGAATATTTAGATCGTTTTTCCCTGTTAAAGATTCCGCCGGGAAGTCTCAGCTAGAATTTTGTGGGTATTCTTTCGAACGCCCAAAATATACGGAGATGGAATGCAGGCAGAGAGGTGGGACTTCCGCCTCGGCCCTGAAGGGCAAGTTCCGCCTGGTCATATGGGATGTGGATATAGCCACGGGCTCCAGGACGGTAAGGGATATCAAGGAACAAGACGTGTATCTAGGAGAAATTCCACTCATGACGCATAGTGGGACCTTCATATTCAACGGAATTGAGAGGGTCGTCGTATCACAGATGCATAGAAGCCCCGGAGTTTTCATTGATCATGATCATGGGAAAACCCATTCATCAGGGAAATACCTCTTCGCGGCCAGGGTCATTCCGTATCGCGGTTCCTGGATAGACTTTGAATTCGATCACAGAGATGTGTTGTACGTCAGAATAGATCGCCGTAAAAAGGTCTTGGCATCCACTTTCTTCATGTGTCTCGAAAGCAGGGAGACAGAGGAATATCGCCGCAATCTTAAGAAAGGGGAGTCCATGCCGGAGAATTGTATTACTGGTATGTCCAAAGAGGAGATATTAGCATCATTTTACGATATAGCGGAATATAGGAAAACAAAAGAAGGCTGGACGACGGCATTTAACCCGGAATACTTCCGTGGCTCGCGATTAGGGTTTGATCTAATCGATGCGAAGACGAAGGAAGTCGTCGCTAAGGCCAATGACAAATTAACTCCTAGAGCCCTCGATCAACTAGAGAAATCCGGCCTGACGACGATTTTGGTAACAGATAAGGAGCTCCTAGGAAGGTTCATAGCGACGGAACATATCGATGAAGAAACCGGGAAGATATACCTCGAGGCCGGTGAAGAAATCACGGAGAATACGCTGGCCACCATCAAATCTATTGATCTCAAAAAGATTTATATCCTGCAGACTCAACGTAGTAATTCTGAGCATTATATGTTGAATACCTTCGCGCATTCCAAATGTCTAAATCGCGAGGATGCACTAATCGAGTTCTATCGTTCCTTAATACCAGGAGAAACGCCGACGGTCTCGGGTGGAGAGGATCTCTTGAATGCCACGATTTTCGATCCGGATAGATATGATTTATCCATCGTCGGCCGCGCGAAATTGAATGATCGGTTAGGAATCGATACGGCGGATGACGTTAGAGTCCTCCAGAAAAGAGATATCATCGATATAGTGAAGTTGCTGATATCCGTTAAAGAAGGGTACGGCGCTATTGATGACATCGATAATCTAGGGAACCGTAGGATCCGCTCCGTCGGAGAACTCGTTGAAAATCAATGCCGTCTTGGGATGCTCAGAATCGAACGGAATATCAGAGAAAAGATGGCGACGATTGATATTGATACATACGTTCCAAGTGATTTAATCAACGCCAAGCCCCTGATAACCGCCATCAAGGACTTTTTCATTTCTTCACAATTGTCGCAGTTCATGGATCAAACAAACCCATTATCCGAGATAACTCATAAGAGGAGGTTGTCTGCGTTGGGCCCTGGTGGACTCTCCAGAGAACGGGCGGGATTCGAGGTTCGAGACGTACATCCAACTCATTATGCCAGGTTATGTCCAATCGAGACACCAGAAGGCCAGAACATTGGGCTCATAAACTCTTTGGCTTCTTATGCCAAGATCAATAAGTACGGTTTTATAGAAAGCCCATATAAACGGGTCGTCGGGGGACGAATTACTGATGAGATAGTATATCTCACGGCAACGGAAGAGGGAAAGTACTCCGTTGCCCAGGCGGGGATTGCCGTCGATAAAGATGGGCATATTATTGATGATTTCGTTGTGTGTAGAAGGGCAGGAGAGGTTGGATTACGCCCGAAATCGGATGTGGCTTTCGTCGATATTTCACCGAAGCAGGTGGTATCCGTCGCGGCGGCCCTGATCCCATTCCTAGAAAATGATGAGGCAACGAGAGGCCTCATGGGATCAAACATGCAGCGCCAAGCCGTTCCACTACTTAGGGCCGAAGCACCGCTCGTTGGAACTGGTATGGAAGAAGTCATAGCCAAGGATTCGGGGGCGACTGTCGTTGCCAAGAGATCTGGAATCGTCGATCATGTTGATGCCCGAAGAATCGTCATAAGAGTAACGGAAGAGGATAATGAGGGGGCCGATGTATATGGCCTCGCCAAGTTCCAATGTTCAAATATGGGAACATGTATCAACCAGAAGCCGCTCGTAAAGACTGGAGATATAAT
Source organism: Holosporales bacterium (assembly GCA_031258145.1). GTDB lineage: Bacteria > Pseudomonadota > Alphaproteobacteria > RUG11792 > RUG11792 > JAIRNI01. The sequence continues at coordinate 18,314 of JAIRNI010000014.1, read as the reverse complement.
AAGTGCTGGCGATATAATCGCCGATGGTCCCGCGACGGATAATGGTGAATTAGCGTTAGGACGAAATCTTTTGGTGGCCTTCATGTCGTGGCACGGATACAGCTTCGAGGATTCGATTATTTTGTCTGAGAGAGTGGTTCGAGAGGATACTCTAACATCGATTCATATCGAAAGCTTCGATATCGTGGCGAGAGATACGAAGCTTGGTAATGAAGAAATAACACGAGACATCCCGAATCTCGCCGAAGAATCGTTGAGAAATCTCGATGAATCCGGAATAGTATACGTGGGGGCAGAAGTTCATCCCGGAGATATCCTAGTCGGGAAAGTAACTCCCAAAGGCGAGACTCCCATGACGCCTGAGGAAAAGCTGCTGAGAGCCATATTTGGAGAAAAATCTGCGGATGTGAAGGACAGCTCGTTTAGGGTGCCTCCAGGTGTATCGGGCACCGTCGTTGAGGTGAGGGTTCTCATGAGGCGTGGCGTCGAGAAGGATGATAGGGCCCTTGCGATCGAGAAGCAGCTCATCGATGATTTGGTCAATGACAGAGAATCCGAAAAGAGGATTATAGAGCATGCATACCTCAAACACGTTTATCATAGATTAGTTGGCCAGAAATTGGTTTCTGGGTTAGAGGGGCATAATGAAGGCGCCTCCATTACCAAATCCATGATCGATGGCTTCCCATTGAATAAGTTAACGAAGATCACAGTGAAGAATGAAAAAACCAACAAGGCGATCGCGACGTTGATGAAGCAATATGAAGAAAAGATACAAAAGATTCAGACCACCTTCGATGAGAGTGTTTATAAACTAAGTAAGGGTGATGATTTACCAGCCGGAATATTGAAGATGGTCAAGGTATATGTGGCCAATAAACGAAAGATTCAGCCGGGAGATAAGATGGCCGGGCGACATGGAAATAAGGGCGTGGTTTCTAAGATTCTACCCGTAGAAGATATGCCATATCTGGATGATGGAACGCCAGTTGATATCATTTTAAATCCCCTTGGGCTTCCGTCGAGAATGAACGTTGGGCAGATTTTGGAGACGCATTTGGGTGCGGCTGCACGTGGCTTGGGTCTGCAGATTCAGGAAATGTTGGATAAGTATCACGAGCATAAAGCAAAAATTTCTGATCTCCGAGAGATGGTATTAGATGTTTATACAGACAAGGAAGATTTGGATGATATCAAGAGTCTCAGTGATGATGAGTTTTTGGTGATGGCCCGTAATCTCGGGAAAGGCATCCCTGTGGCGAGTCCTGTATTCGATGGTGCTAAGCTAGAAGATATAGACGCATTCCTCGAGAAAGCTGGATTTGATAAGTCTGGGCAGGTTACCCTCTATGACGGTAGAACCGGAGAACCATTCGACAGAAAGGTAACGGTTGGATATAAGTATATCCTGAAATTGCATCATCTGGTTGATGATAAAATACATGCTAGATCCGTTGGACCATACAGTCTCATTACTCAACAGCCTCTTGGAGGGAAAGCGCAATTCGGAGGACAAAGATTCGGAGAAATGGAGGTGTGGGCTTTGGAAGGATATGGAGCCGCTCACATTCTGAGGGAACTATTGACCGTTAAATCAGACGATTCACAAGGCAGAACCAGAGTATATGAATCCATCGTCCGAGGAGAAAATGAGGTTGTTCCAGATATTCCAGAATCATTTAATGTCTTAATAAAAGAACTGAAATCTCTCGCGCTAAACGTAACATTCGAAAATAGTATGAATGCTAAAAATAGCAAGATATAGGAGTAATTGATATGAGCTTTAGAAAAAGTAATATTAATTCGGATACCGACCATAACTTTACGAAGGATTTCGATTCGATGGGGATCTCGATAGCGAGTCCAGATGAGATACGCTCCTGGTCTTACGGAGAGGTAAGAAAGCCAGAGACCATCAATTATCGCACATTTAAACCCGAGCGAGATGGACTCTTCTGTGCCAGGATTTTTGGTCCTGTGAAGGATTATGAGTGTAACTGCGGCCGTTATAAGCGTATGAAATATAAGGGAACTATCTGCGAGAAATGCGGAGTGGAAGTTACTCTAAGCAGAGTCAGGCGCGAGAGGATGGGGCATATAGAACTGGCCGCGCCCGTCGTGCACGTTTGGTTCATGAAATCTATTCCCAGCAGAATCTCCATGATTTTGGATAGAAGATTAAAAGAATTGGAGAAAATACTGTATTTCGAAAAGTACGTTGTTTTGGAACCAGGATTTAGTCATTTTACACAGTTTGAATCGATAGCCGAAGAAGAATACCAAAACGCTCTGGATCAATATGGTGAAGATGCCTTTACGGTGAGTATTGGAGCTGAGGCCATAAGAGATATGCTCGCCTCGCTCAATCTTAGTGAAGAAATCGAAAAGATGAAGGCGGAGCTGGAGGCTGGAGTAGTCGACATCAGAAAGAAGAAGCTCGTCAAAAGACTGAAGATATTGTCGGCCTTCTTGGAGACGGGTATTAAACCGGAACATTTGGTCCTGACGGTGCTGCCGGTAATCCCTCCTGAATTGAGGCCATTGGTACCACTGGAGGGAGGAAGATTCGCGACGAGCGATCTTAATGACCTTTATCGCAGGGTAATCAATAGAAACAATCGCCTAAAGCGCCTTCTAGAGCTTAGAGCTCCAGACATCATCGTCAGAAATGAGAAGAGGATGCTCCAGGAGTCAGTCGATGCATTATTCGATAACAAGAGAAAGGGGGCGAAGGCGATAGTTGGAGCCAATAAACGCCCTCTGAAATCTCTATCAGATATGTTGAAGGGGAAACAGGGCCGCTTCAGGCAGAATTTGTTGGGTAAAAGAGTCGATTATTCTGGAAGATCCGTCATTGTAGTTGGCCCCGAATTGAAGCTCCATCAATGCGGCCTGCCGAAGCAGATGGCTCTCGAGTTGTTCCGACCTTTCGTCTATGCGAAGCTGGAAAAATACGGACTGGCCAGTACTCTGAAATCCGCAAAGAGGCTCATTGAGAGAGAAAAACCAGAAGTATGGGATATTCTGGAAGAAGTAATACGTGAGCATCCAGTGCTCCTCAATCGTGCTCCCACCCTCCATAGACTCAGTATCCAAGCTTTTGAGCCAGTCTTGATCGAGGGCAAAGCTATCCAGCTTCATCCCCTAGTTTGTGCTGCATTCAACGCCGATTTCGACGGAGACCAAATGGCGGTCCACATCCCATTATCCGTGGAAGCCCAGCTTGAAGCACGGATCTTGATGTTATCGACGAATAATATACTGAGCCCATCGAGTGGAAAGCCAATCGTCGTCCCATCCAAGGATATCGTCCTCGGCGTTTATTATCTGACGATGATGGTTGAGGGCTTGCCGAACGAAGGAATCTGCCTCGCCAACTTAACTGAAATCATGTATGCGCTGGAGGGAAAACGTGTTACCTATCACACGAAGATCAAGACCAAGGTCGCGTACTATAACGAGGATGGCACAGTTAAGTATAAAGTGGTAGAAACCACCCCTGGCAGAGTAATATTCGCTCAGAATTTGCCGAAACATCATAAGATTACATTCGACCTTATTAATAAGGTCATGACTTCGTCTGATATCAGTGCCCTTATCGACGAGATATATTTCCACTGCGGGCAGAAGGCGACGGCCATATTCGTTGATCATATCATGGAGGTCGGCTTTAAATACATGACTAAATCCGGCATTTCTTATGGGAAAGATGATCTCGTCATTCCATCGGCCAAGAAAGATTTGGTCGCCAAAACAGAAAAGATAGTCGGAGAATTCGAGCAACAGTACCTCGAAGGATTTATAACCCAGGGTGAGAAGTATAATAAAGTTGTCGATGCATGGGATAAATGCGGCGATAGGATTTCGGAAGAGTTAATGAAGGAAGTGGCCTACACAGAATATGGATGTCAGCCGAACTCGGTGTTTATGATGGTGCACTCCAAGGCCCGAGGCTCGGTGGCGCAGCTCAAGCAATCGGCCGGTATGAGGGGATTAATGACGAAGCCAACCGGCGAGATCATCGAGACTCCAATCGTATCAAACTTTAAGGAGGGCTTATCGGTACTTGAGTACTTCCTCTCCACTCATGGAAGCCGCAAGGGATTGACGGATACGGCCCTAAAGACCGCCAACTCTGGGTATCTCACGAGGCGCCTGGTAGACGTTGCCAACGATTGTGTGGTCTTTGAAGAAGATTGTGGAACGTCGAATGGTCTATTGATGAAACCAGTCTATGATGGTCTAAACGTCGTTGTATCCATCAAGGAGAGGGTACTAGGGAGATTCGCTGCGAAGGATATTATTAACCCCAACAATGGGGCCCTAATCCTGGCGAAGGATAACATGATCGATGAGTATAAGGTGGATGAGATTATGTCGGCCGGTATCGATGAGGTTTGGGTGAGATCCGCCGTGACGTGTGAAAGTAAGAGGGGAGTATGCACAAAGTGTTATGGGCGAGATCTGGCGCGAGGTACCGTCGTCAGTGTTGGTGAAGCCGTTGGGGTTATCGCCGCTCAATCGATCGGAGAACCAGGAACGCAGCTCACGATGAGGACTTTCCACATTGGTGGTGCCGCCCAGAAGAGTGCCGAAAAATCAAGTATTGAGTCATCGATGGAAGCTCAAATAGCATTCAAATACGTGAATGCCGCGGTGAATAGCGCTGGAGATACCGTTGTGTTATCCCGTAAAGCCGAGCTTGCTCTGCTAGATCTGAATGGCCGGGAACGTATTCGCCATAAGGTGCCATATGGAGCAAAATTAAAAGTGAAGGCTGGGGATGCCGTGAAAATAGGGCAGGTTCTGGCTGAATGGGATCCATATACCACCCCCGTCGTATGTGAGAGTAATGGGTACGCTAAGTTCGTTGATCTCGTTGATGGCCTCTCGATGAGAGAAGTTTTGGATGAGGCAACCGGCATCTCGAGCAAGGTCGTTGTCGATTGGAAGCAATCTTCCAGTACAGCCGATTTTAGACCGATGATTCTTTTGGTAGATGATAAGGGGAAGCCAATCATTCTCCCCAATCAGAGTGAGGCGAGATACTTCTTATCGATAGATTCTGTTATCAATGTCAGTGATGGTGATAAAGTCTCCGCGGGAGATATTATCGCGAGACTTCAGAAGGACGTGATAAAGACAAGGGACATCACAGGAGGTCTCCCCAGAATTTCAGAATTGTTCGAAGCTCGTGTTTCGAAAGACCCGGCCATCGTCGCCGATATTGACGGTAAAATTGAATTCGGGAAGGGATATAAGACGAAGAGAAGGATCGTCATAATTCCAGAAAACGAGTTCACTAAACCCATCGAATATTTGGCGGCGAAGGGGCGTTCTATATTGGTTCATGAGGGTGATTACGTCAAGAAGGGAGATGTAATCGTCGATGGTAACATAGTCCTCCAGGATCTACTGCGTATATTGGGCGTTGAGGAGATGACGACTCACATCGTCAACGAAGTACAGAAGGTCTACAGATTACAGGGTGTGCCCATTAACGATAAGCACATCGAAATAATCGTGAAACAGATGTTGCAGAAAAGAGAGATTAAGGATGCCGGAGATTCGACGTATATAGTCGGCGATGAAATAGATAAGGAAGAATTAGCCGAGGCTAATGCGGAATTGCTCAGACAGGGGAAGAGACCCATAGTCGCTACTCACGTTCTACAGGGAATAACACGGGCTTCCCTCCACACGAAATCATTCATTTCGGCCGCGTCATTCCAGGAGACGACCCGGGTGCTAACGGAGGCCGCCATATATGGGAAGATAGACCACCTCGTTGGCCTCAAGGAAAACGTGATCGTGGGCAGACTCATGCCGGCCGGCACTGGCGGGGTCGTGAGGAAATGGAAACAGGAGAGCGAGCAGAAGGATACAAGCAGTATGGAACAAGAACTGCGCGCGGCTTCTTAACGCGAGATATGACCGAAAACAAGCAACCGCCGATACATTGGTCGATGCAACCGAGGATAATCCGTTCCCCTTAAATCATAACGGCACTCTCCTAGCAGCCCACTTAATAAATGAAGGTGAATACACTTATGCCACAGTCCGTTATATGGGTAGTGGAGCCATCGTGGAAACGGACTACCGTGTGGCTATGACGGAACTGATCCAACAGATGGCTGGTGGGGACACACCCCCAGTCGTGTACTTCCTGAGCCCAACCGAAGTCTGGGCGGAGTCCGGCATATGGTCGGCCGGATCGGAGTAGCTTAAGCTTACATTGGGGCAGACTAGGACAAGGGAATCCATCTGAGCCAACTGATGGATTAGCAGGAGAGTAGCCTACGTCAAAGGGGAAGAAAAATCCACCCTCCGATTCACCTTCCGGATCACCCAATCATCATATTCACTATGATACTGATGGGGATGATGATCGCGGCGGCCCAGCCCATGTATCCCAGGAAAGATGGCATCCGTACTCCGTTGTTTTGGGCTATGGATTTCACCATCATATTGGGGGCATTTCCTATGTATGTCATCGATCCCATGACGACGGAACTCACTGATATGGCCTCCAGAATGTTGGCAGAAGAAGTCATCAGTTCCGCCGCATTACCTCCTGCCATGTTGAAGAACAAGAGATACGACGGCGCATTATCCAAGAATGATGATGCCAATGCACACATCGAATAATAGATGGTGGATTCTGCGAAGTGCTGCTTCCACCAATCAATTTGTTCGTGAATTAACGTTGAGTTCGTTTCGAGAGTAAATAATACCGGAGCGATCACAATGAATATCACCATAAACGTCACCGCAACTTCCCGGAATGGCAAAAGATCAATCTTTGAGTTGGCCCTCTTACCACATATAATCGAAATCATACACATGCTGATCAAGAGGATACTACGCGTTATAATCCCGATGGAGTCAATGAACAATATAATGACTGTGGACGTTATGAGACATACATTTAGGGAGCCTCGAATTTCGATCCGCCTACCTATGAGTTCTTCTTTACGTATGTGAAGTAAAGGATCATCCTTTAAAACTCCGCGATCTATGACGTATAGAATTATGAGGCATGGGATCAGGAAAACGAGCCAATAGATAAATAGATGTTCTATTTCCCACAGGAAATGAACTCCCCTCAAATAGCCTATTAGAAGTGGGGGATCTCCAAGCGGCGTAAGAAGCCCCCCAATATTCGAAATTAAAAATATGAAAAAGATTGCTAAATGCGTCTTTTTTGTGCGTACTTTATTCATCTCCAAAAAAGGACGTAATAACAGCATCGAGGCCCCGGTAGTTCCTATCAGTGATGAAAATATACTGCCAATGCCAAGGAAGGTGATGTTGGCCATCGTACTGGGCCTATACCTGACCTTAATATGTATACCACTGCTGAGTACGTAGAGCGTAAAGAGCGTGATGATGAATGGGATGTAATCATCAACCACGACGTTCTTCAATATCTTCACGGATTTATCTGAGATCAATGAAAATGAAATGAGGGAAGTCAGCGTCACAAAAATAAAAATTGCAGTTTCGTATTTATGCCAGAATTTCGGTGAAATCAAGGGCAATAAAGCCATCGATAATAAAAGCAAGGCCAGAGGCGAGGACAACGCAATCACTTGGAATGTGTTCAAAAAATGCATTTAACCATACCTTCCCAAATATTTACTTATTATACTACTTGTTCAGGGTTCGTGATAGAAGTCCACCTCATAAGGCTGAGACTTGTTCTGAAAACAAATCAAGGCACGTTGAACAAGGCTCGCAATTCAAGGAGCTACTTATAACGCACGAGCGCCGATATCCCAATGCCTTCAGGCCGTATGGGTGATGTTACTAAGTCTTTGTAACGCAAGAGCACATCTTGATTCACGCCAAGATCGCTGTAATAATTCGACTCAGGAGGAACATTTTCCATGGCATATAGGATCCTTGAGCTTATCTCGTCAGAACGTTCTGGATTATGCGCACTGAGAACTAATTGGAGTACGTCATCCATCTGCTCCGCGGGGAACTGCCCTTTATATCTCTCACTCGTATAAATCCAAGATCTGATGGGTTCATGTTCGAGCCTCTCGCCAACGGTACGCACTACCTGAACCGCAAACCGCGCCAGTGGATTGTCTGGCCTGGCCTCTAACCGTGGGATTAGTTCATCCATCCTTGCCCTCCATTCATCTGGAGCACCACGAACCAAATCCGGTACGAGGGGTATCGTCGTTGGCGCAACATTCCGGCTAGCCAGTATGATTTGTTCCAGTTCCATGTCCGGTGAAGAGCAAACAGTTCTGTATTGAGTTACATTCTTCCGGAAGTAAGCACCTAATGCTTGCAAGAATGGGAGATCCATTTCTGTCAGTCTACCATTATTAACAGCTTCGAGGAAACTCAGTAGAGGTGCAGTCGTTCCGGGCGGAGCAAAGATCCGAGCACCCAATAGGGTGTACGGCGGGTGTTCCGGCGGCATATGCCATTGTGCTATCCGTCGAAGAATATCGAATGTGAGGGCCACGGCGTTTCCATCTGATATCTGTGCACTTACCTGGAAGAGCGCACCGGTCAATGGTGTTACGTTTGCTTGGATCCCTTGTGCTGCGGTTGCTTGGATCACTTGTGCTGCGGTTGCTTGGGTCAATTGTGTTAAGTTTAATTGAAAGAACGTTTGCAAGAATGTATTTGTTTCGATACCATCCCCGGTTGGAAGTTGATGGATCTTGTAGTACTTACACAAATGTGTCATGTTTTTTCTTGTCAGAGGGGGAAGTTTTATTCCCGGAACTGGGTTATCATAGTGATTCCTCTTGCTTTGAGCCAACCACGTCTGGCCGGTTTCGAACCTTAGCTGAGGCCCCTCTAATTCCTGACTTGTTACCTTCATTATTCTCAATACCAATTCTTCTCCGCAGCTATGTTGTCTCATCTGAATCGCCGGGTATAGTTTCATCAACATTTTCTCCCTTTCAGGCCATAGTGCGAACTTCCTCAACGCTAAGAGCATCTGGACTAACAGCTGAGGTGAAATGGGGGCGTTTTGTAAGACTTTGCTTGCCAACCCTCGTAACGGGTGTGCCTCGTCGGTGGAGGCATAGAATGGGTCTATCTCTACTATCCTTCTCTGTGAACTGGGATCAGTTACCATCCCGGGGAAAAGCTCTAGTCTGTCTGCTTGTCTGAGCAGCTCTGCCGTCTTTGCTGAACGCCCCTCGACATACAAGTAGTCGTACAATTGTGTGAGGAGATTGCTGAATGGTTTTTTTATGGAATTTTGCTTTTGTTTCTCCCCTCTCTCCGGCCGGAAATCTCTTACTGCTGTTAGGAACGCAGCATATGCCGTGGTGTTGTCATTTCGTCTTCTGAAGTCCGAGGTAATCCAATTGAGGAATTCTCCGAAGTTCATTATTGTTCTTGATGTCTGTGGCTCTTGTAACAAAGGGTCTCCGTTCACGATCTGCCAGTATGTAACCCATGGCTTGATGAATTGCATGATCGATGTTGGGTATTCCAAAGGATCTAAGGATGGTATGAGTCTCCAGTCAGTTGGGTTTCGTTGGTCCAATTGGATGTTTATTTTACATCTTGAGTAGATGTCGAGAGTTTCTTGGAGATTGAGGGCTGGGAGGAGACTGGCGGCTTCGGCAACTATTGATGGGAAATGCTGTACTAATGTGAGGACCACTGTTGGCCCTGGCCTATTCAGATGTGGGAATGTTGCTAATAAGTACGTTCCTAGCTTCCCAGTTATGATGGCATTGATTAATGGGTGGGTCATTGCCGCATTGAGTTCATCAGCTGCAGTTTTGGAACTGTATTCATCGGTTTCTAGATACTCTAACGAGATGAGGAAGTCGCTTAGTTCTGTTATCACTGTTTTATTCACTGGCTCCCCCCTGCTAAGATTCCAGCATAGTTTCTCAAATTTCTCTCTTTGTTCTGGCCTTTTGATCGTGTGGGTTGCGAAATTGTCGAAGGTTTGCAAACTTTTTAGTATTCCAGTACAGTTTAGGTGCATGCACCCAATACCTCGCTCTATTGCTTGGCTTATTTGGGTCCAGTGGTATATGAGATTGAGGAGATAATTGTTTTCCCGTTCCGGGTTTTCCAGTTCCGGAACGTATCCGCCGCGGTTCATTACGTTTGTTATGCCGGAGAGGTATGCTGATGGAAGCCGCGCGATAAAGGACAACGGATCTCTTGGGTCCGTAGGGTACAAGAGTTCCTTGTATGATGGATGGCCTCCAAGCTTCATCGCGTGAACTGTGTTGAACTGGAATATGCCAGCTGCTATTGATACCGCCAATGCGTTTTTGAGTTTAAAAACGACGGCTTTATTTCTTTGTTTCATAAAACATGCGATCATTATTTGAAATCTGTTAACAGATGATAGCATATTTTGGAATAAAGTCAAGGATGATTAATTCCCCTAAGGAATGGAGAATTACTTTTCGAGTTTAAAGGGGCTCAGTCTCCAGATAAAATTGTAGTAAAGCCATCGATAATAAAAGCATGACCAGCGGCGAGGACAACGTGATTGCTTGGTTTCATACATCCAATCATGCTGGCTGCCAACTGGGTTGAGTAAGAGAGGCATTGTTTGATAGTTGTACGCCCTTCAAATATTGCATCATGGGGCACGATTCTTTAATTATTTCGGATACTATAGGACTTAGCCCTAAATATAGCCACAACCGAGTGGAATTCCGATGAGTCTGGCGGTAAGAGTTTATGAGATGTTCTTATTGAGTGGTGTGTGGTAGAATCCTGGATGTGGCGGAGTAGCTCAGTTGGTTAGAGCAGCGGAATCATAATCCGCGTGTCGGGGGTTCAAGTCCCTCCTCCGCTACCATGTGTTTGCGCGTTTTGCTGGAGGTAATATTTACTTGAAGATTAATTCGAATGATATAAGACTCGGGAATGTTCTGGATTATTCCGGGAAACTCTGGATCGTCACGAAGACTCAGCATGTCCAGCCCGGGAAAGGCGGCGCATTTATGCAGGTCGAGATGAAGGAGCTCAATGGCGGGACCAAGCTAAACGAAAGATTTAGAGCTGCCGATACCGTTGAAAAAGTCTTTTTGGAGGAGGTGGAGTATCAATTCCTATATCAAGATGGTGAGACACTTCATTTCATGAATCAGGCGACTTTTGATCAGGTTCAGTTATCGGTGGATCTTGTGGGCGATAGCGTCGTCTTCTTATCGGATGGAATGATCGTGAAGATCTGCCTATGTGAGGGGAAACCCATCAGCGTCTCGTTGCCTCAAACCGTCGTCTTGGAGATCATCGAGGCGGAGCCTGTGGTCAAGGGACAGACGGCCGCATCATCATACAAGCCTGCCGTGCTATCGAATGGAGTCAGGATCATGGTGCCTCAACACGTGGAGACCGGCACTAGGGTGGTCGTGGATACTTCCGACGCCTCCTATGTTGAACGATCCAAATGATTCATGGGCAGAGAAACAGAAATACGTTTAATGAAACTGGCCGCCGAGAAGGCGTCCATTGCTTTAATCAGGGATTTCGGGGAACTAGAGAAACTACAAGTTTCTCGTAAGGGATTTAAGAATTTTGTGACGGCGGCGGATACTCGTGCCGAAGAAAGAATTATCAAGGAGTTATCGAGAGCACGTCCGTCATTCTCATTCTTATGCGAAGAATCTGGAGCGATTACCAATGATAACCCAGATTCAGTGTGGATCATTGATCCCATCGATGGGACGACGAATTTTATGCGGGGGATCCCGTATTTTGCGATCAACATAGGGCTTATGGAAAGTGGCACGGTAGTCACCGGCATCACCTTAGATCCCATGCGCGGGGATTGCTTTAGTACGGCCCTAGGAGAGGGAACATTCCTGAAGAACCGATGCCGCCTGAGAGTTTCTGGAAGAACGAACATCTTGGAATCCGTGGTGGCAACCCACACGCCTCCCGATATAGATTTCAACATCATGAAGAGCGGAGTAATAACCCGTAGGACGGGCTCGGTCGCCCTAGATCTGGCGTACGTTGCCGCGGGGAAATACGATGCCTCCGTTGCTAAGGACGTGAAATTTTGGGATATCGCCGGGGGATTACTGATGATCAAAGAGGCGGGTGGATTCGTTCACTGCACCAAAACGGATGACGATGTCTACGACATCGTTACGGCGTCATCAGAGACTCTCCTCATCCATTTATCACAGTGTATACTCACACCCTTCGGGCCTCACTCAATTGGGCCCCGAATTTAGCATCGAAAAATTGTCTGAAGGCTGTTTCTGCGCCAATTTTTGCTTTTTTAATTTCTGCCAATTGGCTTTAGCTTATATAAGGGATTAATTCCGCTGATCCGCCCAAGAGGGGAATAGGATTCTCAGTTACTTGCTGGTGCTTGCCTCCGCTATCTCTATTGCTTCGTCCATCGGTGGAATGAATGCGGACGGGACATTCTTATGCAAAATGAGCCTTCTGAATGGGTGTGATTGGTCTGTCACGTCGATCCAACCGTTAGGGAGTCTGATAATGTTACTACTGTTGAGTTGCTGTTGTCTCCATAGGATTTCTTCGTCTAGTTTCGGCAGTTCTTCAGGATCAGTGGTTATTATTGTGATTGGAATTTTATTCTTGGCAGTTTCTCTATCCAAGGATATACGACTAGCAATTTCATGTCCCGATTCGGAGTTGCCGGTTACCAGTAGGATTATTTCTTGAGGTCCTGTCCGGTATTGCGTAAATCTTGCTACATCTTTGGATATCTTCCGTGCTTGTTTTCCAGGGGACTTTAGTGATGCTGCAAGGGTGTACCCCATAAATAAGTTATCATGGTAAGGCCAATACGTTGCATTAAATTCGTGCAGAGTTGTCCAAGGGGAGTGATATATCCCGATGGGGACATTTCGCCGGGTTTTGATATTGGAATTGTGGAATGCTGCTGCCTGAGTTAGCTGTCTTTGGGTAAGCATGAGAATATTCAATATGTGGCCCTCATCCAAAAGTTCTTGTTGGATGATGTGCCATATAGCCGTAATTGGGTGCGGGAATGATAATTTGTGGTCGGGCGAGTAATTTTTGCTGGCTGAGATGATTATCTCCTTAGATTTTTCGGATTTCTTCGTTCCGGGCAATCCAACAGGTTCGCACACTGCGAGTCTACGGTGGATAACGTCATTCAGTGTGAGTCTGCGACGGATAACGTCACACACTCTGACTAGTGGGGAGCAGGATTCGTCGACTACTAGACTGCTAAGCGTCGGCACGATGAACAAATCTCTGGCCCCGGTGTCAGTAGCGAAATTGTAAGCCGCTCTTGTATCTTTCAGTAAAGCGATGATTTTCTGTGTTGGGGTGTCATTCGGATTAGCCAAGTCTTGATCCTGCAAGAGGAATAATTTCTTTGAGTGTGTTGCCTGGACTTCAAAGCTTTGTTTGATTTCGTTTCTTAATTTTTCGTTTGAAAGCATACTGCTCGTGACGATCGCAAACTGTCATGTCTTAGCGGCCTCGCCCATCTCTGCTGCTTTTTGTTGTCTATGACCGATATCACTCAATTTCTTTTTTAGCTTCTGTTCATCAATCTCTTTGCCTACTTCTCTCCAGTACTCTCTAAATCCGTAGTTTTCCATGTATATCGGAATATCATGGGCCAATGTCTTTTTTCTCTCTGTGCGTTTCTTCAAGAGTCCCGAATTTATGCATTGTGGCACGCATCCGTTATATTCGTTTAGTATTTTCATATATTTGGAGGGTTGGGAGCTCGTGGTAATGTACCTATAAATGAATGCATAGTTCATGTTGGCGGCGCTGCAGGGTTGGTATACTTGTTCCAGTGCGAATGCCCTCCTGATTAATCTATTCTGCACTGTTATTTGGTCTTCATTCGCCGTCTCATACCAGTTTATGATATCGTCTATGTTTTCTAGTGAGTGAATTATCAACATTCCGTCAGCAGAAGTTTCTCCGAGGTTTCCCAATTTTCCTTTTTCAAGCACCCACTGTTTGAATGTTTTACGTTTTCCTTGATATGGAGGCTGGGATGGATTCGTCAAATATGGATTATATCCGCTAGAACGTGAGGCAAAAGGATCTGAATCAGAACTCCAGCCCATAGCGTTTATGAACATAATGAACAACGTGGCTATTTTGAATATAATCATGGCGCTAAATATGAAATCACATATACTCTGGTAATTCTAACACACGTGGATAAATTGTCAATTATACTCACGCGATTTAATAAACCATTAGGTGTTTTTTGAATTAGGTGTTTTTTGAATTGCGTGAGTCTATATCCCGGTTGATCCGAAGCCTCGGTTCCCACGGCTTGTGTCGTTGAGGGTTGAGGCCTCCTCAAAGGTTGCCGTCTGATATGGCATGATGAGCAGCTGTGCGATTCTCATACCGGGCTCTATGGTGAATGGCATCGTCGATTGGTTCATCATGATGCACCCAATCTCTCCTCGGTAATCCGAGTCTATCACTCCGGGGGCATTCAAAACGATGACCCCATGCTTAACGCTGAGGCCTGATCTAGAACACACCATCCCGAAGAATCTATTAGGAATCTCGATACTAATTCCAGTCTTTATCACGGCTATCTCCTGAGGAGCAAGTACCTTATTCTCCTCAATACAGGCCACCAAATCGCAGCCGGCGCTATGTGCCGTCGCATATTTTGGGATTACCGCCCCGTCCCTAATTTTAACGATTCTGATTTGCATGATCTATCCTCCTAATGGTTTCAACAATTTCACTATCGCTTGACAAAATCTGGTGATTTTGTATATAAAAACTCGCGAGATCATGTGCTTGATTGCCATCCTTCAAATAGCACCTGATCATTTCTTTGACTTTATTGACTAAGTTTAGTTTCGTGGCAATGATCAACATGAACCATATTTTCTCGATGTTGGTATCGGGAATACCTGACGTGATCTTCTGGGCCACCTCAAGTATATCCTTACGATTGGTCTTGATGAGGTAATACGCCAATGATCTATCGGGGCGCAGCGAGAAGGCCTTCGTTATGATGCCTATCATCTTCTTCTCGGAATTATCGTGGGGGTGTTCTAATATCACGTCCAAAAGATTGGAAATTATTTGAACGTTGCCCGGGAAATCATTAACCGCCTTCTCTAATATTTTTAATTTTGCGTCATCGTTCGGCGTTAAACGAAAATCTATCAGCGCGAGTGAAACGCAATATTGCTCCAAGAAAGCCGGAGATAAATTATATTTAGACTTCCTAGGATCAAACCTGAAATCGATAGCGCTTTCCCGTGCCAATTCAGCGATCATCAATATCTCATTTTGAATAATCGGAAGATACTTCCAATATTTATCGATTGTTTCACAGGCGACTTGCACACATTTATTAACATTTCCCTGCTTTAAAAGTTTGCGCAACCTGTGACGCATTACGTATATGTCAACTCCAGGCGCACCAGTTTCTGCGATGGTTTCAAGCTTATCGCTGTCCTTCCGTATGATCAGAGCCGTCTTGAGAAGTTCCAGGTTACTCGGGATGGGAAGCTTATTTAACTGTATCGAAGGCGCCTGAGCATCCTCATCCGCGAGGATTGCCTCGCACAAGGACGCTATGATCATGCGTTCCTTCGCCACCGAATTCCATTTCGACAATCTGGAGACCCAGGATATTAACGTCATTACGAGGTGGTATAGGAACGAAAGCGCGATGAGCGTCGCCAGGAAGGCATACGCATCAATCGAGACGTTGAACCGCAGAATGGAGATGGATATTTCGCCTATAGATGGAGTATACGCCCCTAAAAACAAACACACCGCAACGATGACGATGTGAAACAAGCCCGTCGTCCAAAATTTCATGAACTAAGCAAATGACCACGCACAAACGGTTACGACAAGGATTCTACAACAATATTCTTCTGGATCATAGCCTCAGAGTACTTTGGATCCCACGACCCGCGGAGGTTGGCTCACATTAGTGAAATAATACACGTCGTGCAGTAAAGTTGACGGCGATCGTGTGTGTTTGTAAGATAGTTACACGATTTGAGTGTGGTAAGCGGACATACCATCCTTTTGTGGATTAGCACTATGAGAGTCGAAGTAAAACTGCAGATGCAGAAGTTGGGGAAACTGATACAGTTTGCTCTGGTACTCGAGGGATATGCACAAGGATCAGAGGGAACAGACCTTAGCCCAATGCGTAAGGAGAATTCCGATCCCATACACTTGTGCGATATTATGGAGGGTCAGAAGAAAATGAGTCTCGAACTTCAAGGGCAAACAATATATATCAAAGACTTACAAGGAGGGACGGGCAGTACCTTACATCTAGCAACATCGACCGGTGATTTCCGGTTCTTTCATATGAGCTGGCCCTTTACAACCTCTCCTGTGATCGTCCGGTACTCAATTTTTAAAGGCCCGGAAACGAGTATCGAAATACCCTTTGGCCAAAGCGAAAGCCTACCTGCAATCGCGGTTCCATCGAGAAACGAGGACACGGTGCTCATCACAGTGCTTCATTTTGTTAACAATGCTATTCACGTGGGTTTCATGACAGGGGATTCATCTCATTTAACTGTGCCTAGGGTTTTTCGTAGAACAAATGCGACTACTGGATCGTAGAGATTCGCTTACTTGCGCAATGGAAAGCCTGCGTATTCCTCGGGATTTAGGATTCGTCTCATATCGGGATGACCACTGAACGACACCCCAAACATATCGTATATCTCTCGTTCATACCAATTTGCGTTCTCAAAGATTATCGTGATACTTTGCGCGTGCGTATCCTCCGGAATGTTGGTGACCACGAATAGGCTATCATTCAGCGTATAGCTCAGCAGTTGATAGTATATCGATGTATATCCATGCTGCCTCAAGAAATCGACTGCGAAGCAATCGACGAGTGTAGAGAATTTAAGTTTAGGTTCGGAATGCAGCAACATCAGACAACGCAAAATTGAAATTGGCCTCACGTATACATAGAAATTCTCGTTTTTTATCGATTTAGTCAATTCCTTCTTTAGAGTTGATTTGATTAATTGCTGGGTGCTAGTGAGCATTATTTCTGATAGATTCTATCGAGATCACGTTCCCGTCCTTTTTTTCATTTGTATGTTTCGTTTTAACTGGAACATCCCCAAAATCAGGCACGAATTCCAGACAGAAATCTTCGGAAGGATCGCTGACTATCATGAGCGACGAAAATGGAATATACACCGTCTCGTCGGAATGATCGAACGATAGTGATACAGAGAATCCATAATCGTCAACCATTAAATCCCAGAATTCGTATTGCAAGACTATGGTCATCTCATCATCACCATCATCCTTCAAGACAGAGGCCATCTTGACTCCAGGATGATTTACCGCGAAAGTAATATATAGGTGCTGTTTTTTATATAATCCACTCACCGCGATATGCCGTAATACTTCCTTGACGACCGAGATGGAAGCTCTCTTTAACAGCAGGTCGTATTCAATCCTTTTCTGTAACATCACAAAACTCCACACAAAACATGCCCCCCTAAGGGGGGATGAGGATTCTGTTGCTCGGTTCCTCAGACCGCGGAGACTACCGCTTAATCAAAAACGGCAAGTTACTCAGGACTCAATTCCCATACGGGAGATTAAGCGGCCTTTGCAACTGCAGTTTTGCTGTTACGGTTAACAGCCTTCCTGCGCCTTCTTCTGCCATTTATATTTTTGGCAATTATTCAAATTAGCCCGATAACGGTGGATACCATGCCGAGTGAAAAAACCGCCTTTACTGCACAATGTCGAACCTATTTCGCCCCCATAAAAACGATTGGTGGAGGCGCAGGGTACCGCCCCCTGGTCCATCAAGCCTATTCCGTGATCCGTTTATCACCATAGTCGCCAAGAGCGACGCATTCATTGTAACACGATGATTACTTAGGCGTAAAGAAAAAGAAATGTTCAGCCTACCACCCAACGTATTCCGGAAACTTCAGGATCTGTTTTATTGGTTCATCTAGACAAAGTATCCGATGACTCTCGGGTAATATATTCAGCCCAGTTGACAGCAATTCTGACTGATATATTAAACCAAAATTAAAGATTGGCCGAAGACGGCTTCTGAGCCAATTTTTACGTTAGATCTAACTCATCTGAATCAGTATTGGTGGCGTATGCCATTGAGTAATCGTCCGTTAACGTATTATTAACCTGGGTGTGCGAGAATCCCCGGGTGGGCGGGGGTTAGGGATGGTGTATACTTAAAATAGCATAAAAAGCTTAATAATTCGTTAATTTTCAAGAAATATTTTTCTGTATTCCCAGGCTTTATATTTCGCCAAACCATATGACAGCCTCATAATCGTTGCATTTAACTATACGAGATATAGTTGGGTTAC
>JAIRNI010000010.1 GCA_031258145.1 Holosporales bacterium | reverse complement strand
AAACATACATATTTTCTGCAGCATTGTCGCGCCTTATAAATCAAAACACCTCGACAGTTCAACAAAACCCGCAATCCCTTGAGGAAAAGATTGTCACAACATCTCATGCGTAGGCCCTGGGGTTATACCTCAGTTCTCTTTTATCTTCGCCGCCTTAAGCTGTCCGCAGGCTGCCATGATGTCTTCCCCCCTTCTATGACGGATCGGTGCTTCGATTCCTGCCCCCTCCAGAATCCTGGAAAACTCAAGGACTCTATTCTGCGGGGACGGAGAGAACGAACACCCTTCCCACGTATTAAATTGTAACAGATTTACCTTGGCGTTGAGGCCACGAATTAAATTCAGTAGTTCTCTGGCACATTCGTTGGAATCATTGATACCATCCAACAGCAGGTATTCAAACGTGATCTTTAAGTATTCGTGGTGATGAGTGTACTTATTACACGCTCGCATAATGCTCTCTATATTATATCGATCATTTATGGGCATGATACGACTCCTGATTTTATCGTTGGGAGCATGTAGTGAGATGGCTAATCTGCAGGGGAGCTCTGCGGCTATCTCTTCTAGAACATCCGCTATCCCAGCCGTCGATAATGTAATCCTCCTGCGAGATATACCGGTTTCCTCGTCCCACATGAGGTTGGTAATGGCCCTCAGCACATTGTGATGATTGAGAAGGGGTTCGCCCATGCCCATGAAGACGATATTGGTAAGCCGCTCTTCTGAAGAGCTGTTTCCCAAATAATCTCGTACCACCAGAAATTGTGAAATGATTTCCTCGATCGTGAGATTGCGTGTAAATCCGTGATGGCCTGTATTACAAAATTTGCAGCCCATGGCACACCCGATTTGCGATGACACGCAGATGGTGTTACGTTTAGTATCCGGGATATAAACCGTCTCTATCGTTTTTTGATTGTGTATACCCAGACCTCGAAAGTTTGTGGGTTCGTCGATCCGCTGCTCATCTTGAGCAGCCATATGACCATTAAGTCTAGTACAGCTCGTCGCATGCGCTCCGTGTCGCCTGCCATCAATTCTTCCGATGACTGAGTATAATGCTAGGAGAAACTTCATTGTGCCATCCCTAGATTTATCGACTCCTATAATCCGCGGTCTATGAATATAAAACCACTCACTCAATCTCTGACGCAACGATTTATCTAGGTTCGTCATCTCTTCGAATGAAGTTTTCCCGAACCTATAGATCCACGTAAATATTTGCCGCGCTCTATACTTTTGGATACCATGCTCGTCCAAGAAATCAATGAGCTCTTTCTCGGTTAAATTTAGGATGCCCATGACCATGATCTAGTAGTCCCAACAATAAACTTCTCACGTATCTTTTCACAGCCTTAGAATAAACATGCACTGTTCGTAAGGAAACTAAAAAGCCCTGGCTCCTGAACCAATTTTTTTCGATAATAAATTTGATGACCACGTACGTGCTTAGCGAAATGCGTGAGGATATATGGCTGTCAAATGGTTGGAATGTATATCAAGTTATTCTATCAGCCCAAGTGTTCTGAATGAAACGTGTTTGCAGTCACCGATGACTATGTGATCATGAAGGTCTATGCCAAAAATATCGGCCGCTTCCTTTATACGTTTCGTGACGTAGACGTCATTGACGGATGGCGTTGGATCTCCACTCGGATGGTTATGCACGAGGATGAATCCCTTCGCCCCTTTCTCGATGCATTGCCTCACGATCTCCCGAGGACAAACCTCAACGGAATCGATCGTTCCTTTCCGCACAACCTCATCGCCTATAACTTCCCTCACCCCATTCAAGAACAATATCCTAAACTCTTCGGCCGTAAGATTCTGCATATTCGTCCTGCAATATTTCAGGACATCATCAAAGCACTCGATAATACTTCTCTTAATGATTTTGCTTTGGAGTGATGATTTAATGACGGCATCGATTATTTTGATGGCATGGACGGCGGCTTTCCCAACCCCCTCAATCGATAGTAAATCTTGCGGAGATGCCGATAGAATCTTATCAACCGTGCCGAATCTTTTGATCAGAGTTTTGGCGATGGGCTTCGTATCCTGCCGCTTAAAGACCAAGTATAAAATCAGTTCCACGATTTCATAGTCGAGCATCGTCGAGTAACCGTTATACATCAACTTCTCGTATACTCTCTCCCTATGCCCTTCGTGCAATATCTTTTGATCATGGTTGGTTAATGCATTCCTTGGCAGCTTTTGCGCCTGTTCGCTCATGCCAACGATACCTCGTTCGTCGCATGCTTCACGACTTTCCCCATGATTTCTAGCTCAGAAATTACGCACAATAATTTGGGAACCGGAATATTGATGTGGCAGGCAATCTCATCCAGAGAAACTGCCTTTTCTGAAAGTAACGAAAGTATTTTACTATTTATGTTGGGCTCGATTTCTTCAGGCATCGTATCCATGACCATTTCTTCCTTCTCAATATTTCTATTCTCGAATTGCAGCACCTCCAGGACATCGACGTAATTTTGCACCAGCGTTGCCCCATTTTTAATCAACAAATTTGAACCGAAAGATCTCGGATCAATGGGAGATCCCGGGACCACCATGACCTCACACCCAAAATCAAGGGCCGTCCTGGCGGTGGCCAATGTTCCAGACTTAGCTGCCGCTTCGATGATGATCATCCCCTCGGCCAATAGGGAAATTATCCTATTACGAGCTTGAAACATCCCGACATCGGGGCCACTATCTGGTGGCACCGTAGTGAGGAGGAGACCATACTGACCGATCTTGTTGTATATATCGGCATTCTCTTTTGGATAAATACGGTTAATTCCCGTTGGCAAGACGGCGAGTGCGGCTTCTCGATGAGGATCCTCTAGCGACCCACGATGTGCTCCGGCATCGATTCCCCTCGCCATTCCGGATACTATCACGAATTTATCCGAGAGCTTTGAGGCCATATTCTTGGCGATCGATATACCGCTGAGAGATGCATTTCTGGCTCCCACGATAGCGATTTTCCTCTTCTGAAGAATGGATCTATTCCCTCTGTAATACAGTATCGGTGGGCAGTAGCACGATCTTTTTAAGGACGCTGGGAAATCACTTTCGTTCGCTAGGATTATGCCGCAATTCGCGGCCTTCAGTAATTTTTCTGCCTTAGTTCTGGGGAATGGCTCCACCACATATTTTAGAGACTCCTTTGCCGATTGATAACTCCTCATCATGGCCCAAAACGTTTTTGGCCCTATTCCCCTGGAATTGATTAGACAAAACCAATCTAAGACGACATCATCAATCAACTGCCACAGACCGCCCCCACGCCCCTTGTTAACAAGGAATTTTATTTCATACTGCTTAATATTATGTTAACCTCGCGGTGGAGGTATGAGATGTTTTCTCAAAAAGTTTGCGCCACCACGACATGTTCTTAGAGCAGCTAGAAGAGTGGGTTGTCGCGATCAATGGTTTTGTTTGGGGATGGCCCCTGATAGGAGGAATCCTATTATTGGGAAGTTATCTGACCCTCCGTCTAGGTATCCTGAAATTTTCTGCCATCAAATTATCGATTAAGTACGCATTGGAAAAACACGATGGTGTTGGTGACGTCTCTATTTTCGGATCGTTATGCACGGCACTTTCGGCGACTATTGGTACTGGAAATATCGTTGGGATTGCGGTGGCCGTGACAGTCGGCGGGCCTGGAGCCCTATTCTGGTTGTGGATTTCATCGCTCGTCAGTTTTGTAATCAAATACTCCGAGGGACTTTTGGCGATCAAATACAGGGCCGTCGGTATTGATGGAAAGATTACAGGGGGACCAATGTATTATATCTCGATAGGTCTCCACGGGAAGAAATACGCAAAACCACTATCGAAGATTTTTGCTATCTGCGGAATTCTGGTGGCCCTGATAGGGATCGGCACTCTGGCGCAGAGCAACTCGATAGCCACCGCGTTGGAGAACTCATTTGGATTATCCACCATCATATCCACCGTACTAATTGTGGGTGCAGTCGCCGCAGTTATTTTAGGTGGAATTCATCGGATTGCCGCGGTATCTGAGAAAGTGGTGCCCATCATGACGATCTTTTATATAGGGGCCGCCATCGTAGTCTTACTCTTGAATTACGAAGCTATTCCATCAATATTTGGGATGATTTTCCATGGAGCGTTTTGTCCGGAGGCGATATTTGGGACTGGGTGTGCGATGACGATATCGCAGATCGTGAGCACCGGAGTCAGTCGCGGGATGTTCTCCCATGAATCGGGGCTCGGGAGTTGCGGAATAGCGGCCGCCACGGCGCGTACAGATTCTCCTGTAAAACAGGGGTTCGTCTCAATGTCTGGCGCTGTGTTGAGTGTCATAGTCTGCACGATGACTGGCCTCGTCATAATCATCACGAGTGGAAAGATGGCATTGTATTCTGGAGAGTGCACATTGGTGGGAGCTCAACTTACATCACAAGCGTTCGGCCTTGGGCTTGGTATCCCGATCGTAGGGCAATACATTGTCGATGGCAGCGTCATTTTATTCGCAATTACGACGATACTCGGCTGGAACTATTACGGTGAAAAATGCACACAGTATGTCTTTGGCAACGCGGCCGTTCTTCCATATAAACTGATATTCCTCCTATTCGTGGCACTGGGCCCATTCTATAAGATCAACATAATATTCACGTTGGCAGACATCGCGACGGGTCTCATGACGTTCCCAAACATCATAGGAATCCTTTGCCACAGGAAGATCATCATCGAAGAGACGAGGAAGTTTATGGGGAAGCGGAAATAAAATAGTTATTCAATAGACCCCTTTCGAATCTAGATAAAGGAAACTAAAAAGTGTAATACAATAAGGGAAGGGCAAGGTTTAACTACCAAGGTACCAAGGAGGAAGGAAGAAAGAATCAATAAATTATGTATAGAAGATCAATTGCTACAGAAGGAAGAGATATGGGCTAAGATTCAATCTAATTGCAGGAATCTATAACTTTGAGATCAATTTATGAGTTTAGAAAGAGGTCTAATATTAAACTCTTCTTCATGATTCTCTGCTCCAATTGTATTAACTGACCGTACTATATCGGTTAATTATCACTTCGTCAAGAGAATTATTTAATCTCTTTGATTAAAGACTTAATCCTTTGGAACGATTCTCTTTTATTGGGGCCGAGCATCAGGTCTATCTGCTGGGTCCAATGCACCATTGATTCGTATGTTCTCTCGATCCGGTTACTTAAATATTCTATTATTTCATTGACGGCCTTGATTCCTCGCTGTTCCAGCATCTTGCCCAAGATCTGCTTCATTTCGGTTTCATTGGGGCATTTGATGGTCAACACATGAAACGTCGCAATTCTGGATTTGATGTCGGGCAAGGTAATGCTCCATCTGGAGGGCGGCTCCTTTGCCGTCACCAATATGTAGGCATCCTTTTCTTTGATGACGTTATAGATATAATACAACAAAATATCGTCATTTACTTGATCTGCATCGTCCAGCACGAAGTATTTCTTATCGGGAAACGTGGCGGATAACTCATACCATCTATTGAAGACATCCGAGGCAGACGTCATGATATCTGCTCCCACTCTCGATGCCCAAATCCTCGCGAGATGGGTTTTCCCGGAGCCACTCTCCCCCACCAAACACACGAAATTATCTTTGACTCTCTCGGGCCATTTATCGAGCCACTCGACGGCGTATTCGTTACACTCACTCACCAGGAAATCCGAAATCCTAGAAGATGGCGGCAAAGATAACGGTAATAAAAGCTGCTGATATTGCACGACTTACTAAGGAATGGTAACGGTCATGCCATCTAGGGCCTCTGTAATCACAACCTGACAGGCGAGTCTCGAATTGGGAGCACTCTTCGGCAGAACCCCCACGAGATCGGCCTCGTGATCGGACGGCTCACCCGCCTTATCGAGAAACGATGGATCTATCAAGACGTGGCATGTCCCGCATACTCCCGCTCCCGAGCATCCACCAAACAACTTAACACCACACCTGTTGGCCGCACCGAGAATTGTCTCCCCAACGTTGGCCTCAATCTCGCTCTCTCCAGCGCTGGTCTTAAAAATGATTCTAACCATTATGACTACTCCTCTAACGCCGCGATGTCTTCGAGATCGCGAAATCCAACTCAGATTCAGTGCAGAGCCCAAGTGCCACTGGATTCCTGGGTTTTAGGTTTGGCACCACTTTGTGTGTCTTGTTCTTAATGGCCTTAATCGTCATCTTCGTGGTCCCGAGAAGAGAACATATATCACTGTCAGGTATCTCCGGATAATACTTGAGGATCCACGAGATGGCATCGGGTTTATCCTGTCGTTTGGCCCTGGGCGTATACTTCGCCGCGGCTCGATTCTTCTTAGCCGGGCCGGTAAACTGACTGACCTTCAGGCTGAGCTTGGCCTCAGGATCTGCCTCGCATCTATGAATCTCCTCGGCCGTCAATTGAGATGACGCTATGGGATCAAACCCATTCATCCGCGAATCCATGTTACCATTGGCGAGGGATTCAACCTCAAGAATGTGCATCCCGCAAAAATCCGCTATCTGCAAAAACGTCAGAGATGTATTTTCGAGCAACCAAATGGCAGTGGCCTTTGGCATCAAGGGTAAATTCATCATATAACCTCAAACGTTTTCCTCAATAGCATGAGGCATTATACGGCACTAGGACGCAAAAGGCAAGGGGGTACGATACATGCTCGTCAGCGATCCCGATATTATATAGCTAAATGTTTTGGGGATCCCTCAGCGTATACCTATTGACCTCTCACCAATGTTTTCCTAAAAGTGCACTGTGTTTTGTTAAGGGGGAACGTTAAAGAAACGAGTGAGAAGCGTAGCGGATACTTTTGATCAATATTTTGAGTATATCTGGTTTGGCGCAATGTAAAGCCTGGGAATACAGAAAAAATATTTCTTGAAAATTAACGTATTATTAAGCTTT
>JAIRNI010000008.1 GCA_031258145.1 Holosporales bacterium | reverse complement strand
AAGGGGTCAAACATATTTGCAAAACTTGGAGAAATAGTATATAATGCATTCAAGCAATGAAATTGATCAAGGTATAAAGATGCAAAAAGCAAAGAGATTGTTAACAACAATATTGATTTTCAGTATCACGCATGCAACTGCACGGCACGAAAGTCTCACCGGATTTACCCTCCGAAATGGCAATGTTTACCAAGGATTAACATCTGGCGACGGCTTATCGATGGAGACCAACTTGACTAATTTAGATGACATCCTATCCCAAGCCATAAAGCACCCCAAACAATTCCAAAATAAAATACAAGCTACCCAGTATAGCCCATTATTCACAGGAGCCAACGCAAATTGGCTATTTATCAGCAATGTAGCCAGCAACATAGCCACAAAAATAAGGCACGGGGAAAACTTTGATTTAGATCAGACAATAGTTCAAACAGAGGCCTCGATTTCCCGTGTGGTGGGCTTCCGCTGGCAGGATAGATATAGATCCACAATCACAGACGCACCAATATACCTTCTTAAATGCCTAGGGATTGAGTACATGCGAACGATATGGCCCAGGGTGCTAGACAAAAAAGAACGCGGGAACCCAAGAAAAGAAATCCCTGACGCAAAACATACCTCAGAACCCCCACACTCGCAGAGGACAGTCAGATCCAATCCCGACGAACATGACGCAGATTCAGAATCAAATTCCGCAGCGCCCACAACAACGCAAACAATCATAGAAGCAACCAACCTAGTATTCCAAGTCCTTAAAACCCATAAATGTACCCCGGCCCAGATTGCAAAGATATCGCTTGCTTTACAATCATTAATAGCACAAACCGGGGGGCAAATTACCAGAGAGCAAATAGAAAGCATCATATCCAAAGCTCTGCGGAAAACAAAACACTCCGGAGCGGACGATGTAGCCACCCTAGTGCAAACTGCTCGAAGCATATTGGACGGACAGGCAAATCCAGACCAAATTGCTGCATTAGCCCAATTGCACCAGCGGTATACAGAACAGGAAGCAACTCCAGAGCAAAAACAAGGAGACACCCGCCACCCCATAATCCGAGCCATCATAAAGATGTTCTCCCAAAAATGCAGTCCGCAGCAAGATGACGAGACAAGCAAGGGAAACAAGTCTCCCAAAGAAAAGCCCATCAGAATGCAGCAAGATGACGAGACAAGCAAGGGAAAAAAGTCTCCCGGAGAGAAGCCCATCAGACTGCCGGCTTGGCAACCAAAACCAAGACCAGTTAAAATCCAACCGGCAATGCCCAAGGTGATATTCCACCAAAAAACGAATCCCGATGTACTCGCAAAAACAGTCAGCCTTATAGCAGAAATAGAGCACTTCCCAACAAATTCAACATACATCATTCTTCATAGACAGCGGGATCACAGGGATTTAGCAAGTTCCATTGAAAATATAGTGTACAGAACTCCGATGGGTCGACTCCCAGTCATCAATTTAGCATACGATCCGATAGTGGACCAAGAGAGCGAAGAAACACCACGTGTAACAGGATATGTGAAGGTGGATTACGAATGCTCGGTCAAATGTGGGCTGGTCGACAACACACTATATTCGACAGCAATATACGAGGTGCTCAAAATCCACCCGAACCTATATCACAAGACAAAAGTCATACCTGACGCCACAAAAGTCCCGGCAAAGATCAGTTTACTAGACGAATACGCCGACGGAAAGCACGTTCTACCCTCCGAAAGATTCAAGCGAAGGACACCAGGAGGACCCTACTTCTTTGAAGGGCACATAACTCAGCTAACAAACCATTATCCTCCATTCGAGGTCGAAAACCTCTTCGTAGGAGACGTACATATAATTGGTGCCAGGAGGGACCTCCGGATTTGGACACACGCACCCAACATAATAGTCTCGCAAGCAATCCTCGATGGCTGGAACAACCTCCCCAGAGTGTATACAGAGCTATACTGCAAATACTTACGTGCCGGATTGCACGAGTATCAGTGGCTTCCGGACGAGACCCCCTTGGAAATCACAGTAGTAACATCATATCCCTTCGCGGAGGCCCTGGAACTCCAACAGAGATTCTCCCAGCGCCTCACAGAAGAACATCAGATCGACCCCGGAATCCCGTGGAAACGCAGGCCAAGGCATAGCCCCTCTCTCGCACTTATAGGGGGCAACTCTGACTGGCGATCACAACTGTATGCCTTCATACAATCAGAGATACAAGCCGGGAAGGAGGTGGATCCCTGGCCTCCCTCAAGCACAATTGCGGATGCTGACGTTTTTTTCATCCGAGATTATTACGAACCGGGAGTCCACGCTACATTTGGGACCTCTGACGAACTAACTAAGAGTGTTTGCTTCCCTCCTCTTTTGGAAATATTGGCCCATTTCAACCTTGGGTATGGTCCTAGACAATTACAAGATATACGCGCGTAACTCGGTAAGCACCTATGTGTTTGTTAAATTGCGTGAGCATATTACGTGACGAATGATGATACGAATATGAGTGCAAAAGAGTTGGCCGGATACCTGAGGAAACTATCAGAGGCGGTTCAAGAACTTCCCCTCTTCCCAATCTTATTTGTCCATGTGTCTAATCATCTAGTCAACCTAACATGTAGTCCAGGCGGGACGAGGGGGCAGAGTCGGGTAGCTGACTCAGTAGGCGCATTTGGAATGTTCGAACCCCGAAGAGTTTCGGAAATCGCCCTTGATCCTGATGTACCATTTTACTTATCAGAATTGTTCTAGCGAGCTAGTTTCATCTCATTCGGGTTTGTTTTTCACCAGTTAGAGTCAGCATGTCCAGCATCTCCATGCAATAGGTCCCCAAAACCGTCAACGTACATGTTTCCTAGCGGCGAGGAGGACGTCTCTTGCGATGGGGGCTGACGTCCTGGCACCTCCCCCTCCGTGCTCTATCAGGACTGTAACCGCGAATTTTGGGGCATCCTCTGGCGCGTACCCCACGAACACCGCGTGCTCCTTCATCCAATAATCATCCGATACAGTCTTGCCAGCTTTCCGCTGACTTTCCGTAATTCTATATACCTGCGAACTACCGGTTTTCCCGGCCATCTCGAATTCTTCATCATCGATCGCCGATAACCTGGCGGTCCCTCGTGCGGAATTTACGACGTCATACATTCCATCTAGTATTAACTCAACATGCTCCTTTTTATATGTTAATCTTTCTGGGGACAGGCGCTCTTTGTTCTTTCGAAGAAATGGGGTAACTGGCTTGAGTCCGTTCACCAAGATGGAGATCATTCTCGTCAATTGCAGGGGTGTCGCAAGGGTGAATCCTTGTCCTATCGCCATGTTTAGGGTATCCCCCTTGGTCCACGCCTGTTTCTTCTTCTCCTTCTTCCAAGCCCTCGTTGGAATCAATCCGGATTTCTCGCCGGGTAGATCGATTCCCGTCGGAACTCCAAATCCGAAATCGTTGGCCGTGCGTGCGATGATATCTGGATCCAATCTCTCGGCAAGATTATAGAAGTAAACATCACAGGATTCAGCGATCGCCGCTCTAAGATCAATGGATCCGTGTCCGCCATATTTCCATTTCCAGCAATGGAATTTGTGGGATCCCAGTCTGTGGACTCCAGAACAATAGAATCTCGTACGCTCGTTGATGACGCCGGTACTCAACCCAGCGAGGCCCGTGATCATCTTGAAGGCTGATCCGGGAGCGTATAGCCCGGCGATGACCTTATTGATGATAGGTTTAAACGGATTATCGTATAGTTCCCCCAGTGTCTTGGGATCTATTTTCTTTGTGAAGATGTTGGTGTCGTAGCCTGGATACGAGACGAATGCCAAGACGGCTCCAGTATGTACGTCCATCACGACGCAGGAGGCCCCGTCGTGTTGAGACAGTATCTTATATACCTCTAGCTGAAGCTCGAGATTGATGGTGAGATAAATATCGTCTCCCGGGATACTGTCCGTTTCATTTACACATCTCACGAGTTGCCTCCTGGAATTAACCTCAACGCACTGCACGCCAATTTTCCCAAATAACTCGTCGTCGTATTGTTGCTCGATGCAAGTCTTCCCGATCTTAACCATCGGCAAAGATAGGGCTATATTCTCGGATTCAGCGGCCTGTTCTTGCGTTGGGGCCCCGATGTATCCGATGATGTGGGACAGCGCCTCGGGAAACAAATACTTCCTGGAACGTACTTTCTCGATGATGATGCCGGGGGTGGATGATGCCATGACATAATACCCAGCCAGCTCATCCCAACTCAAATCTTCCTGCAATAAAACGAGCCTATCATTTCGGTTGACCACTTCGGGAATACCTCTGAGATCATCCACAATTTTTGAATCTAGGCGCTGTTGTTTAATGATATGCTTGATGACAGTGGGTCTATCCTGTAGTGGTATTTCTGCGATATCCAACATCGCGGAATAGGTAAACTTATTACTGGCCAAGAACTTCCCGTGGGAATCAAAAATATGGCCCCTAGGTGGCAATATTCGCTTTAGGACTAACCTGTTTTTATCGGATAATAGTTTGTAATGTGAAAATTTAAAGATCTGCAGATAGAATAATCTCGAAACAACGACCATCCCGAAGAACATTTTCATACCAGCAAAGAGAAAAGTACGCCTTGTAATGAGCTTTTTCTCTTCTCTTTTTTTCCCCATCAACTAACCTCTGTTTCGTACAATAATACTGGAAAGCTGGGGAACCCACACGAAAACTCATTCATGGCCTACTCTCTGAGTGTAAGGTTTCTCTCTTTCCAACAATTTAGACTTTTTTAGAGATCTTCTGAATCAGAAATGTTTGCAGGAACATTGCAGCACAGGCGCAGAGCTACACTATACTCACCCCATTTGGCAGCCAGTATGATTGGATTTATTAAACCAAAGCAAAAATTGGCTCAGAAGCCGTCTTCGGCCAATTTTTTCTAATATTAAATTTAATAAACACGTAAGTGGTTACCGAATTGCGCGAATATAAAATGCTTCTATTCTATGACGAGCAGGAGCTGCCCATATTCGATCGGTTCTCCGCTTTTAACGGCGATATGAATGATTTTCCCAGGTCGCTGTGCCTTCATCATGTTCATGACCTTCATTGCCTCTATGATCAACACAGGCTGGCCTTCCTGGACGATATCGCCCACCGAGACGAAATCTGCGGCACCTGGTTCTGGGGCAAGGTAACACGTTCCGACCATCGGAGACTTCATCGCCCCCTCGTGGGTCGCAAAATTAACTTGATTAGTTTGAGGCGGCTTATCGGACGGTTGAGGGTCGTCCGGTAGAGGAGGAGATGTACCAACAACCCGAGACACACACACCGCACGTTCCGGCTCAATTTCCTGCTTGGCCAGAATCCTGATCTTTACATCTCCCTGTTGATACTCAATCTCCTTAAGCTCATGCTTCTTTAATATTTCCGCCAACCTATCAAAGATTGAATCGTCTATTTCAAAAGGCACAACTTAAACTCCTCAAGCCACAGGAGGGAACGGCGATCAATTACTTCATAGACCCCTCTGCATTACTGCTGCTGCGGAGCACTCGTTGGAGTCCCAACGAGCATATTCAGTATGCTATGAACATACTCCTTCTCCCGTCTCCATTCTGATATTGGTCTGCCGAGGATACTCTTCACAGCCGCCTCCATCAAAGCCATCACGAATTCGATGGCCTGTTCTCTGAAGGCAAGAGCCTCGAAATAGGCCTTTTCCTGAGGATTCGCTAGAGAAGGCAGAGACACGGGACGCCTATCGGAAACATATAAGATCGCATAGTTCCCCTTAACACCAAATTGCGCACCATTTACCTCGATCACTTGCTTGCAGCACGTTCCTTGCGCGCCTTTCTTGATGAGGGCCCAAAGCTCGGGAGGTGTGCTCTGCCTCCTAACGTAGCCAAGATCAACCGCCCCACCGTCCGAGCTACCCTTTTGCTCGGTGAATTGGTCTGTAAACTTCGCACTCCCATGCAATACATCGTCTAGGGCTCTTGCTGCAGCCTCCTTCGTCGGGAAGAAGACCATTTTAACGGCAATCTCCTGATCATTCTTATCTTCATCTGGGATGCTCTGAATGAATTTGTTGTAATGTTTCTTGATATCTGCCGACGTCACTTTAACACGATTCTGTATGGCGCGGTGTATCAGTTCCATCCTTTCAAGGTTCTTGCACTTTTCTACGATATCTTTCCTCTTGTTAAATCCTGTCTCCACGGCCTCCAGCAGCAATATCCTATCATCAGTAAGAACCTTGGCCGCGTAATAACACACGTCCTCTAGCGAAATGCCGAATTGCCGAGACATCGTCACGAAAACCTCGCTGAGCAAAGAATCAACCTTAAAAAACTCCAGCACATCCCTAACGCAAACCTTCCTCCCCCCTATATCAGCCATCAAATAATCGGCCTTAATTTTCGAGAAATCACGCACCTTCGCGTTCTTTTTACCCTGTTCTACGATTTGGAATGGATCCAACTTACTTCCATCAAACTTATAGAAGGTCACATGATGTTTTGCATACAAACCACGCATAAACTCATTGACGAACTCCTTCTTATTGGCCTCTTTATATTTCTCGAAGAACTCCTGGTCAAACTTCTGTTTTTGCGCCTTGGAGATATCCACTATGAAGAAAAACATAAGGGCACCACCCAGCTCAAACGGGCCAATGGTATGTCCTTTTCCGGCCTTTAAAGCGGCCGAAGCAATTTCCGGAGGATACATAGATTGATTCCGCTGACCAAGATCCATGTACTTCGTATCCCTCTTATGTTTGTCCAGAACTTCAACTACCTCACTCATTTGACGTGTGCCCTGATTCTGACTCAGATTCGCACTCACTGTACTATTGGTCGTATTAATTGCAAGCAGATGTAATTCATTTTTATCTTTTCCG
This sequence comes from Holosporales bacterium, assembly GCA_031258145.1. GTDB lineage: Bacteria > Pseudomonadota > Alphaproteobacteria > RUG11792 > RUG11792 > JAIRNI01. The sequence continues at coordinate 6,046 of JAIRNI010000008.1, read as the reverse complement.
TGTTTTGCCCAAGACTCATTGTATATCTTTTTCCCTTGTTCGAAGGTCACTGCCGTGCTAGACATCTCTTCGAGCAACAGCAATCCTATCGCAGTATCACCTCTCGCCTTGATTATCTCCTGAGCTTTTTTATCATTCAAAACACCACTCTTTTGAGCGTGTTCATACATGACTTTACTGAATGCGGCCTTCCAAGCCAGCAAAACTTTGATGTCTTGGAACGACATCTTGGCTGATAATTGAGCGGGAATTTCTTCGAGATCTTCTCTGATCTTATCTTCCGTTACGGTAGTGCCGTCTTGGAATACCACCACCGTCTTGCCGTCTCCGGCTTTTGGTTTAGACGCGGCAGCAGTGGGCTTCTCTTTCTTTTTGGCGATATGGGCCGAGGGCTTTTCGGCTTCTTTAGCTTCCTTCTCCTTTGTTTCAGCAGTTTCATCGGACGTAAACCAACTTTTAATCAAAGAGAATGCATACCCGCTCTCAACAAACAGACTCGAGAATACGAGGCAGGACAACAACGTAGCAAAAAACGCCTTTCTAATGTTCATCGTGATAATTAACCGACATAACGTCCACAACCAGTGTATTGTACCATAAAATCATCCGCGACTAAAGCGGAGATTTTGTGCCTAGCCTAATTTCCTCTGTGATGTGAGGCAAAGCTATGCTGTACCTCTGTGATGTTGAGGTAAAGCTATGCTGTACCTCTGCGAAGTGAGCAACTCACGTGAAATATATAGGGCCAATGACAAGCGTATGGTGGCCTGACCTCTGATGAACTAATACACTCGCAAATTGCGTTAGTATAAGGAAGACTAATCAAACATAAGAAACCATTACATATTTAAATAGATTAAGCAGAGGTGGCCTTTGCAGTAAAGACTGAATAATGGATGCGTAGGTGTTTTGTTCCGCGGCTCGAAGAACTAGCCATACTACTTCTTCTTTCTCTACCGCCCCCATCGCCAACAGCCGATACAAAGTTTGCTCAATTTGATCCCGACGATCCGGACCAATGAGAACATCTACCCTTGTGGGGACGGCAGCGAGTGTGAATTGTCGGTTTTCCCAGTTCTTGATTACGTGACAGTCCCTTACGATCATACACTGATCAGGATTATGATTAGCATCCGGATATGTTTTACCTAAAACATGTAGGATGGAATCTCCTGGAATCAAGCTTTGGCGTACTCCGCAACAACAACTCAAAACCAGCATTTCTGGAGTGACATTTGGATCCAGTTCACAAAATCTGGTGGAATTACACAGATAGAGGATGACTTTCTTTCCTTTTAGGGAATGCACGTGTCTAGTTGCCTGATCGAATTGAAGGACACTAAGCTGGGTTTGTGTCGTCGTGGGTTCGAGAGCATTAAGCCTCGCCCGTAATGCGGCCTCAAAACCTTTCCCGTTTGCTAGGCCTAATAGCTCCAATATGTTTGCCGATGAACTTTGATGAAGAAGGGTATACGTGACTCCCAGGATGCTAGTAAACTTTCCGTCCAGCCAATTCAGATCGGTACTCAAAAGTCCAAATTTGACAAATGATTTGATATCCGGCGGCCATTGCTCCACGCCACTTGGGAGCTCCGGAAGTGACTTATAAGACACGGCGCTTGGTGCGGTAGCTCTTTTAAACTCTGGACGATTTACATAATATTCTAAATCATGGATGATTCCTTCAACATCACTTTCTGTAAATCCTGCTTGGCCTAAGATTGTTTTTACCTTCTCCAGCGCTTGCGCTAATGTCATTCGCTCACGCGTCATAGCTTTGGTGATGAGGTCAATACCAATATAATTAACCTGTGCCAATATATTCTGGCGATTATATGGCGAGGTCCGAAGTTCTCCGGATAAACGCATTAAATCTTTCTGATAATCCCGTGGCTGAACACTCATAGCTTGTTCGGCAGAATCTGTGAGCGATTTTGTCGCTGCGATTATATCGAATGGGAATTGCTGCGGGTCAAGCGGAGCATCGGTTTCAGGAAGAACTGGGTTTGTTGTAGTTCTCTCCTTTTTCTTAGGCGTTATCTGTGGTTTCACCGGACCAGGAGCTTTTCTTGGACCCGATCTGGCATCGGGATGGAATTGTTCCCTAGGATTTGGGGCGATGTCTACTAACTTACCCCTTGCAGTTCCCTGGATTAAAAATTGTGCGAAGACTAACGCCAAGAAATAGGTACTTTTCTGCATATTATCTGTCTAAATTGACACCGTTCCGGTGTACAATTTATTAGCTAATCGTTAAAAGAGAGTTAATTTTGCGAAAAATTATTGATGGCGATCGCTCGTAGAACGTTTGAAACTTTGATCAACATACCAGCCCTAGTGGCTGTCACGTGGATTGAGTATATCACACTCCGGGACCCTACAAGCTATTTTCAAACAGTAAAGCGCTCGATGTTGGCTCCGCATGTCCTTAATTTTTGATCAATGTTTTCGTAGCCGCGATCTATATGATACAATCTATTGACGATGGTTTCTCCGTGGGCCGTGAGACCGGCCAACACTAAAGAAACCGATGCTCGCAGATCCGTTGCCATCACGTTGGTGCCCCTGAGGAATGGTTGTCCCGTCACGATGGCCGTCTTCCCGTGAATGGATATGTTGGCCCCCATTCTCGATAACTCCGGCACGTGCATAAACCTATTCTCGAAAATGTTTTCAGTTATTGCTGCGGTTCCGTTGCAGATCGTCATCAGCGTCATGAACTGAGCCTGCAAATCAGTGGCGAATCCAGGGAAAGGGGTGGTTTGAATGCTGACTGGATTGATTATCTCGATATTCCTCCATACCTCAATATCCTCATATTCATTCCCCGCCTCACGATGAACTTGATGGGTTACCCCCGCCAAATGGAGGGCATCGAACAAAGCCGCAAGATGATCGTATTTGCAGTTTTTAAGGAGCAATTTACCATTGGTTAAGGCCGCGGCGATGGCGTATGTCCCGGCCTCTATGCGATCTGGCAATATCGTAAAATCAGTTCCACTCAGCGAATCTACTCCATCTATAGTGACGATCGAACTACCGTGTCCAGTAATTTTGGCGCCCATCTTGATGAGGAGATCGGCCAGGGCAGCTACCTCCGGTTCCATCGCAGCGTTTATAATCCTGGTGATTCCCTTCGCCAAAGTCGCGGCCATGAGTATGTTTTCTGTCCCCGTGACGGTTGGGATTGGCAAGATTATATCGCAGCCGATGAGGCCATTTGGGGCCGATGCGTTAATGTAGCCATTTTCAATGGTTATTGATGCCCCCATGTGTTCCAAAGCCTTAAGGTGAAGATCCACTCCTCTGGCCCCGATGGCGCAACCTCCCGGGAGAGAAACCGCGGCCTTCCTAAATCGAGCTACGAGTGGACCTAGAACCAATATGGATCCCCGCATCTTCCGTACGAAATCATACCCAGCGTCGAGAGTCTTTAACCCGTTGGCCGTGAGGATAATGGTTCCAGCCATAAGATCTCCCATATCGACTCCCAGATGTACCAAGAGACGCAGCATCGATTTCACGTCTTCTAGATTGGGGACCCGGTGGAGTGAAAGATTTCCATCGGTTAGCAAAGAAGCCGCTAGCGCTGGAAGAGCTAGGTTCTTGGCTCCACTAATCTCGATTGTCCCAACAAGAGGAGTTCCACCGGATATTTTCATACTCTGTAGCATAACTTACCTCTCCATCCGGCCCGGCCGAGCAAATTAGCTATTAGACACCATATCGAGAGGGAAGTCCAACATGAAGTTGGAGAATCCCCACTGATCCGGGATGAACATTAATGCCGTTAACAATTTTGTTAAGGATATAGCCAAATGTTTTGCAGAACCGTTAGTGCCTATTCATTGACCTCTCACCAATGCTCTGCTAGAAGTGAGTTGTGTTTTGTTAAGGGGGACGATCATGTGTCTGTCATAGACGATTATGTGGCTGTCATATGGGTTGAGTATATCAGGAGCACCCCAACATGATGTTTATTAACATATTATCAACCGGGATGTGCGAGAATCCCCGTCTAATGCTATTCAATAAACACATAAGTGTTTATTAAATTCAATGTCGCAAAAAAATTGGCCGAAGACGGCTTCTGAGCCAATTTTTACATTAGCTCTAGTTCATCTGAATCAGTATTGGTGACGTATGCTCTTGAGTAATCGTCCGTTAACATATTATTAATCGGGATATGCGAGAATCCCCGGGTGGGTGGGGGTTAGGGATGGTGTTTACTTAAAATAGCATAAAAAGCTTAATAATACGTTAATTTTCAAGAAATATTTTTTTTGCATTTTCATGCTTTATATTTCGCGAAATCAAATATAAAGCCAGATGTGTGAAATTCCGATGAATCCGGTGGTAAAAAAACGGGGTTGTAAATTAGTGACGGTTTATGCTAACATGAATACGCACTATAGTGCGGGGGTAAATGCCCTCTCAGTCAAATGGGAGGGCTATTTTTATGGGGAAATGTTATACCCTGTCATCGAAAGAATTGAGGGCAGGGGATACTTCTCACAGGCGCCGAGCTATACCAGACTTACTGATCATGTGCCCACTCAAGCCGGGTAGAGCGAATCGACTAACCAGCAAATTTTCGAGGGCTGGGTATAGGTCTTCATTCGTCATTCGTTAGGACGAGAGCCTTAATGGCATTAAAGTTCACGACATCTCCGCCGATTCTTTTGGTTGCATAGAACTCGATGAACGGTTTGGAGTTGTATGGATCCTTCAGGATCGTGATGTTCGGTTTCTCGGCGATGTGGTAGCCCTCATAGAGATTGGCGAACAATACCGGGACGCAGGCGTTTTCTGTCTTTTCAGAGACCTTTGGCATGTCGTCGCAGATGACGACGGGGTATCCAAGGAGCGTATCGGGAACCCCGTGCGCTATCGAGTTTTGCCACAAAAACCTGTGGGTGGTTTCGTCTTTGATGGTTCTGATATGTGAGGCCGCGTTACGAGACATAATCCATGTAGCCCCACAGAGATATTTTGATGGTAGAAGTTCCATCAACTCAACGATCTTCGAGCAATCACTGATGCTTCCGATCGTCCCGCCAACGATGCCCTCTATTTGTTTGGCCTGAGGGCCATCGGTCGATATCTCGTACCGCAAAATGCCCTTTGGTTGATTGATTCCATCTCCAAATAAAAACGATTTATTTTCTGAGGCAGCCATCTGCGTTGTAATCTTATCCTTAATGAATTCCTCGACCTTGATGGAATGGTCATCAAGGAGCGAGTGCGCCACTTTCGGCTTCGCGAATAGTTGATGAAGATGTATTGAAATCTTCGAGATTGTGGCCAAATCATCGCTTCTGATGATTTCATTTGTGACCCACCCAGATTCATCGGCATCGTTTGAATCGACGACGACGTCCAATCGATCACTCGAAGTCGTGGTCACTCTCGATATGGCCTTTATAGGGCTCAATGCCTGTATCTTATCGATGATGTGATTCGTAATCGTGGTGGGAATACTCATTTCTTCCTGATCGTTTTTGTCACCCTTAAGATAGGATATAAATCTTTTGAGGTCCGAATATGAGGGGTCACTCGGGATGGCTGGTCTTTCTTCCGATATATTCATGATCTTCTTTCTCCTTCCGTTGAAAAATGTTATACTAAACCATATGTTTTTCTGTTATGATCCCTGTCGTCTTTGCCGCGGTGAGCCGCAAAACTTTTAAGAACAACTCAGTGATGGGTCACATAGCTCAGTTGGTAGAGCACTGCGTTCACATCGCAGTTGTCGCAGGTTCGAGTCCTGCTGTGACCACCAAGCCCTGCTCTAGCACACATGGGATCTGTATTCAGGTTATGGGGTTAGCGATGGTGAGCGCAAATCCTTTTTAATCCCAGAAAATTTTAGATATAACTAACTGTTTTGAAAGTCCGTCAGGGTCTATCCATTAACCTCTCACCATTAGACCTCTTTCTAAACTCATAAATTGATCTCAAAGTTATAGATTCCTGCAATAAGATTGAATCTTAGTCCAAATCTCTTCCTTCTGTAGCAATTGATCTTCTATACATAATTTATTGT
>JAIRNI010000048.1 GCA_031258145.1 Holosporales bacterium | reverse complement strand
GAAAGAAGCCATTGAGAAGTTGCGGAGAGCCGGAACTTTGTAGATCTAGTACGAACAGCGTATATCTATACTCGCGCGATGCGGTAAACACTTACGTGGTTATCAAATTAAGGCCGGGGAAAATTGGCCGAAGGCGGCTTCTGCACCAATTTTTACGTTAGATCTAACTCATCTGAAGCCGTATTGGTGACGTATGCTCTTGAATAATTGTCCGTTAACGTATTATCAACCGGGGTGTGCGAGAATCCCCGGGTGGGTGGGGGTTAGGGACGGTGTATACTTAAAATAGCATAAAAAGCTTAATAATACGTTAATTTTCAAGAAATATTTTTCTGCGTTCCAGGGCTTTACATTGCGCCAAACCAAATATACTTAAAATATTGATCAAAAGTATCTGCTACGCTTCTCACTCGTTTCTTTAACGTCCACCTTAACAAAACACAACTCACTTTTAGGGAAACATTGGTGAGAGGTCAATGGATATACGTTAACGGTTTTGCAAAACATTCGGCTATAGTATTGAAATTATCTTTCTACCTTTCTTTTTCATTCCCTATGCCTAGTTTCATAATATAATTACCTCCGTATAATACTCTTACCTTTGCGATTCGTCAATACCTAATTTCAACATTTTCTGGTCGGAGCGCTGAGTTTATTACTACTCAATAAATCCGGCGTGTAGATAGTTGACCACCTCCTCCGTGTTTTGCAACGGAACAACTATCGAGATCTCGCTTTCGCCTACCACAATATTTTTAATTTGAATCCCGTGATCGCCGGCAATTTCAGTTATGCGAATCAATACTGATGGATCGGCCTTAAATCCCTGTCCAGCAATTGTAATTAAGCCGGCGTTCTCGTCTATGACATATCCACCACAAAGGGTCTCCTTTATGGCGGGTACCGAGGTTTTCGGTATGAGGGCATGTAGTTCGTCTCCATCTATCTGTATTAGCCTAATTTGATCTATTTGTTCCAAGATTCCCTTCCACTTTGTTGCATTATAATTATGGATAGTAATCCGCGCGATGGTGGTGTTATGCGCTATTCCCGCTATCCGATGATCCTGGTGAGCATAAGTTGTTTTGCCGGTCATAACCGTTCCCTCCGATTCAATAAAACTGGATAGTATCCGGACCCTGAGCTTATACCGCCTCGCTATCAGCACGGATTTTGCCTGCATCACTCTGGCGCCTCCATGCGATAACGCCAACATCTCGTCGTATGATATTTCCCTTAGCCACTTGGTGTTGAGTACCGTCCTTGGATCGGCCGTATACACTCCGTCGACGTCAGTATATATGAGGCATTCTTCGGCCCCTGTTGCGTGGGACACGATGCACGCCGTTGCGTCCGACCCGCCACGACCTATGGTCATTACGTCTCCATCTGAGGATACTCCCTGAAACCCGGTGATGACTGGAACAATACCTCTGGTTACGAAGTCCAATATGTTCTCAGCATTAATTTCGGTTATATTGGCGTTGGAGAAATTGCCGTCAGAACGAATTGGTATTTGCCAACAATTTAGGGAAATGGCCGGAATATCCATGGAACACAGACAGAGGGCCAGGAGCCCGGCCGCCATCTGTTCTCCCGTGCTGATAACGGCATCGTATTCTCTGTGCATTATATTATCCCCCATAAATTCTGATGCTGGAGGTCTCGAAAGAGGTCTAACTCTCCCTCCATCAATTCTTTTGGTGACTGAGTATATAGTCTCGGTGAAAGACTTCGTGAGGTCTATGAGATGGTTTGTGACGCCCTGCATGGCCGATGTGACGATGACCACTCGATCACCTCTTTCAATGAATTTCTCGACGATGGATGCCACGTGCCTGATTCTGGATATTGTGCCAACAGATGATCCACCAAATTTTAAGACATATAAACTCATTTATTCAGTGTAGTCGATCCACCCGATATGTCCATCTGGCCTCTTATATACCACATTTATTCTTCCATTCTCAGAATTCTTGAACATAGTGATCGCCAAGCCCGTTAAATCCATTTTCATCACGGCCTCACTTACACTCATATCCAGGATCAAACGCTCCTGTTCGGCTATTATGAGATGCTCTTCCTCTCCCTGCTGAGTATTCTCTCGTTTGATGATATACCCAGTGGCATTGATAGATTCTGCCTCCCAATGGACCCTTCGCTTCTGATCTTTGAGTCTCTTTTTGTGGCGCCTGACACGCTCATCTAATCTCGATATGGCATCGGATACAGCCTTATACGGATCGTTGGATACCCCATCCGTCTTGACCACAAATCCAGAGGCGATCCGTAATCTAATCTCAACATTGAATAATTTATGGTCCTTTTCAACGGAAACATTAGCCTCTAAGTCATTTCCGATGTACTTGTTGACAAGACTCGTAACCTCTTTCGTAGCGTGGGTTCTAAACGAATCCCCGACATCTATATTCCTACCAGCAACATTAACACCCATCACCGTTCCCCACTTTGCCCGGAGCAAACATCGCGAAATGGTAGCAATTTTGACGAATCTAGACAAATGGTCTCTTTGCCGTCAGCAATAACTACAGTGCTTTTTAGTTCTCTAACGAATGATGCATATTTATTCTGCATCAGTTAAAAGATACATGAGAATATTTATTTTTTGTCATAGAACCATGGTCATGGTTGATTTGCTTTGGTCGCATTTCATATGCCTGTTAACTGGCTTGAGTAGTACACATTGCGCGGATTTTTACTGCAAATAAAACTAGGTAAGCTATAATGGTGCAGAGAACCTCTATTTAATGATTTAGTGAGATGTTTATATCTAAGATAGCTGCACTATTCCTTATGATGGCGAACGTTGTGGGATGGAGCACCGGTAGGGAGTTCGCAGCTGATTTTGAACCCTTCCAACTACATGAATCAGATGATGATCCAGATGAAGACGACGCTCCTAATTCTGCAGAAGGCAGGACCACAACATACGAAGAACACTGCCGGCGAGAGGGAAAAAACTTGAACGCAAGAGCCGGGGATGGAACATTGATGAGAGATAATGTATTGGCAATAGACCAACTCATACACTGGTTTTCAACAGCAGTCTGGAAAGACATCCCAAAAAGCGCGTAAGACTCACAAACCAAGTTAGAAACGAATGGAAGGGATCCCCATTCACTGGAGCCAATCTGAATTACTTATTCTTTTTCGAATACATAAGCAGTTCACTCACAGGGGCAAACGCACAATCCGAAAACTTTTTGGAAGAAATCTATAAGTACATCCAGTGGGACCTCGACCTAGGGGAAGAAACCAAACAAAAATCGAGAATGGAACAACTGAGACACGATATTCCCATTTACATGGAAGCATACCGGTTCAAAGATTACTGGAGAAGTATTGAAGGAGAAATCCAAAGGCAATTTGAAATCACAGAACAAAAAAAACGAGAGGAGGCTATGAAAAAAACTATATGACACAGGAAAGGTCGCAAAAATAGGGCACATCGTGGTCGTGACGGATTCCATGATGAGAAACCAACAGATAAAAAAAGACATCAAAGAACAATTCGAATCAAGCTCTTCCTATGGGGAATTTTTCTTGATCCAGGACGCAGGATTTCGAGAGCCCCGAACCCCCTATCCACCAATGCAATACTTAGGAGAAGATACGCAGTCAGCATATGATTTTGCAGTAGCAACAGGCGCCGGACGCATGGATATAATACCAGCGGCAGTGTATTCAAGGATAACCCAGGCATGCAGCACATTAGGTGAAGTGAATGACTACCTATCAAAAATCACCAAAACGTTCCAGAACGTGGAGAGTGATAAACCAACAAAAGTGACATTCTATCAGCCGTATCAAGTTGCATGGATGTCTCTAGCAATAGACGTAGATGGGACTGAAGACATCTTGCAGGTTTACCAGCTAACCAGCCAAACAACTCCTGCACCCCAAAAAATTCTGGGGAAGAGGGTAAACAAAGGATGGAATCCATATACGAAAAAGAGCCCAACGTTCACTCGTACATAAGCTTATATCCAGAAAGAAGCAGGCAGACGGGACAAATAATCGTCGTCGGAATTACAGGTTCCGACGAACAGGATGGTATAGAAGGGCAGATTCAACAAGCAACCCAGGCAGTGATAACAAGAGATTGGGAAGGCAACCTACCGGAAGAGGCTATAATCATGGTATCTGGAGGGTGGGATCCAATAAAGGACAGGATAGAAGGATGGAGGAAGCACCTCCAAGACAAGGGGATTAAACTCCCCCTCACCGTCATCACCATAGACCCACAAGAGCGACAAGCATTGGAGAGGGAATGCAAAGGTAATACAAGAGTACGCCAGATCGACGGAGGGTTGATAGACACGAGGGTTCCGGGTAGTCCATTCAGATGGATAATCTTAGATGAAAATACTGAATCACCATTCATTCCTCCGATGAAAGAAGTCATTGAGGAGTTGCCGAGACCTAGATAGCGAAAAAACAATTGAGGGCGGGGAGCCAGATCGCTTACACTTATATCATAGTTTTTGCGGAAGGCCGAGTGGCAGAATGGTTATGCAGAGGACTGCAAATCCTTGTATGTCGGTCCGATTCCGGCCTCGGCCTCCAGTAAGGTATTCCGTAAGAGAACCCAAGATCAGATGTCGTTCCCTTTAGAATTTGAGAGTCAGGTTCTTGCCATCGAAAAGAAGATAGCAGAACTGAGGGATGTATCTAAGATCGGGGACGTAAATGTTGGTGCCGAAATATCTCGGATGCAATTGAAGGTCGATAAGCTTCTCAAGGAGATTTACAAAAAACTAACTCCGTGGCAGAAGGTTCAGGTCGCCCGCCATCCGGATCGCCCCAAGTGCCTCGATTACATCAACGGGATGTTCGAGGATTTTATCGAGCTATCCGGAGACAGGTTGTTCGCAGATGATAGGGCCATCATCGGCGGGTTTGCAACGCTTGATAATATCAAATGCGTGGTTATCGGAGAGGAGAAGGGCCGGGATACCGAATCAAGACTAGAACACAATTTTGGGATGCCCAAGCCTGAGGGGTATCGTAAGGCCTATAGATTCCTAGATTTGGCCGATAAATTTGGTTTACCCATAATATCCTTCGTCGATACTTCTGGGGCCTTCCCAGGAATGGAGTCTGAGGAACGTGGACAAGCGGAGGCCATCGCGAGGTGTATGGAGAAAAGCTTCCAAATAAATGTACCATATATCTGCGTCGTGATAGGTGAGGGGGGATCGGGTGGCGCCATCGCCATCGCCACGGCCGATTACGTTGTGATGCTTGAACATTCGGTATATTCCGTGATTTCGCCAGAGGGATGCGCCTCAATCTTGTGGAAGGATGAATCGAAGGTGGAGCTTGTATCGGAATTTCAGAAACTGACAGCCTCGGATCTCCTATCATTAGGTATCATCGATCTGATCGTCAACGAACCCGTTGGCGGAGCTCACCGTAATAAGTCTGAGACAATCCTCAATGTCAAAACCGCGGTCCAGTCTCTACTCAATCAATCGATTGGCCTGGCCGCCGACGTTCGCAAGGAACTAAGAAGAAATAAGTTCACTAGGATAGGCGATGCTTTTAGGATACAACCGCAAGTGTGATCTATTATAGCTAAATGTTTTGGGGATCCCTCAGCGTATACCTATTGACCTCTCACCAATGTTTTCCTAAAAGTGAGTTGTGTTTTGTTAAGGGGGACGATTATGAGGCTGTCATATGGTTTGGTGAAATATAAAGCCCGAGAACACAGAAAAAATATTTCTTGAAAATTAACGTATTATTAAGCTTTTTATGCTATTTTAAGTAAACACCATCCCTAACCCCCACCCACCCGGGGATTCTCGCACAACTCGGTTAATAATACGTTAACGTCCGATATGTTACCCGAGAGTCACCAAATATACTCAAACCATTTATAGCCAAATGTTTTAAAAATCCATCAGCGTATACCTATTGACCTCTCGACAATTCTTTGCTAAAAGTGCACTGTGTTTTGTTAAGGGGGACGATTATGTGGCTGTCATATAGGGTGAGTATATCAGGCGCATCACAATATGATGTTTATTAACGTATTATTAACCGGTGTATGCGAGAATCCCCGTCTAATGCAATTCAATAAACACATAAGTGTTTATTAAATTTAATATCGAAGAAAAATTGGCCGAATGCTGCTTTCTGAGCCAATTTTTACGTTAGATCTAACTCATCTGAATCAGTATTGGTGGCGGATGCTCTTGAGTAATCGTCCGTTAACGTATTATTAACCGGGATGTGCGAGAATCCCCGGGTGGGTGGGGGTTAGGGATGGTGTTTACTTAAAATAGCATAAAAAGTTTAATAATACGTTAATTTTCAAGAAATATTTTTTCTGTGCTCACATGTTTTATATTCCGTCAAATCAAATATAATCCTACCCGAGTGGAATTCCGAGGGGGAAGACCAAAAATGCTGAA
>JAIRNI010000042.1 GCA_031258145.1 Holosporales bacterium | reverse complement strand
GGCGCATGGTAATATACCTTGAATACAGTTCCTAACGCCCAGATTCTACGCAAAGTAACATCGGGTTGATAGTTGTATTCACCCGTACTTTTCTTATGTGACGTGTGCCCGACGAACATGAAAGAGGCCTATTTATCCCCTATTCCACTCTCGCCAATTATCAGCGCTTTGGAGGTATTGCAGTGCCATCGATAATAGATTCTCCGATGATGATTCATCTTTCACGAATAATCCATTTGATGAACTTTTATATTTTTCGCTGCGTTTGACGGGGAGTAGTACCAATAGCTCAGAGTTCGTCATGAATCCAATTTGCTGATAATTGGAAATAAAGGCGCGTTCATTTTTGGCGTCCAATGCATTATGGCCAAAAAATTTGCTTTCATAAGATATGCCGAGGAGCGATATGATAGTGGGAGCGATGTCTATCTGGCTCGCTAGAGTTGGAATCATTCGCGGTCCTATATATTTTGGTGCAAAAATCAATAATGGGATGTGGTACTTCGTGGGATCCAGTGTTATTTCACCGGCTGAGTTGGCCGTATGATCGGCCGTAATGACGAAGAGAGTGTCTTCGTACCATCTCCTAGTCTCCGCCTTCTTCAAAAAATTACCTATGGCGTAGTCGGTGTATTTCACACCTCCGCTTCGGCCGGTCTTGGATGGTATATCAATCTTCCCATCCGGATACGTGAATGGCCTATGGTTAGACGTGGTCATTACCATCGAGAAAAAGGGCATCCCAAATTTGTGCGATTCATCGGCCCTCCTCAAAACGACGTCAAGTAAATCTTCGTCACATATACCCCATATATTCGCGAATGTTACCTCATCACTGCCGATACTATTTCTATCGATTACTTTATAGCCATTGTTCTCGAAAAAGTAATTCATATTATCGAAGTAACCGAACCCGCCATATATAAACTTACAGTCGTATCCTTTTGATCTTAAAATACTTCCCAATGTCGATAGATTTTCGTTATTTGGCCGACGGATGATGGAATTGCCGGGCAACGGAGGAATCGATAGATTGATGGCCGCGAGTCCGTAGACGGTGCGGGTGCCCGTCGCCAATATGTTTGTGAAACAGAGCGATTTGTTGACTAAAGCATTGATATTGGGCGTTAAATTATCTGTATCACCGAAATATTTCAGGAATGACGCACTCAGGCTTTCCACCGCAATTAAGATGACGTTCAGCTTCTTCTCATTGGCGTTGGCGTTTACGTATCTAGCAATGTTTGTTTTATTGAGGAAGACGGAGTCTGGTTCTTCTTCTTGGATCGTCCTTCTCAATGCCTCCGTCAGTTTCTTTTGATCACTAACCGGATAGAACTTTTCGAATGAGAGCTCATTGTTTCTAAAGGCTGAAAATAATTCATATAACCCATTTTTGGATACTTCATTTGCATAATGGTTACTCGATATCTCTAACAGTGAAACATCAAATCTGAAGAAAACTAAGCAAACGAGTAAGATAGATCCAATAAAATATTTCCATTTAAAATGATTCCTAGTTAGTGACTTTTCAGATCTCATGAAGAGTGTTGTGATGATAAGGGCCGGAATAAACGTTCCTAGTAGAATATAGGGCATGTTGTATGATTCTTTGATGTTACCGATCACTTCCCGCGTATAAATCAAATAATCTACGGCGATAAAATTAAATCTACTCCCGAATTCCTCCCAAAAAAAGTATTCGCCGATGACGAAGAAAATAATGAATGAGCTAAATAGAAAATTAGAAATAAAGCTAATAATTCCACGATTCGTACAAATGGAAGAATATAAGAGTGCGAGTGGGGCAAAGTATATTAATACGATGGAATCATTAATGAATCCCAACGAGATGGCGGATATCAAGGAGTTTCCAACGTCATGAGATAACAGGAGCCAGGTCCTAAAAGCAAAATTGCCCACAAAAAAAAGAAGTAATTTCTGAAATCTCATAAATCACAAATACGCTCCGACCCATTCCCGGAAAGTATATCGAAAAAGGTAGGGAAGAACAAATTACTTAGCCTGTGTATCGCTGTGTTGAGGAGCGATCCATAAGAATTCTCTGTCAGGACCTAAACATTGCGATTATGAGAAGGGCCTTTAATACTTTCTCGTTTTGCATTTATACCTATTCAGTTTGGTCTGTCCGCTATGATACATTACATTTCGTCTGCTGTCAACGGTTAAATAGTTGAGAATTTTTATAATGCGTGTAGGTTAATGGAAAGTGAGACATTCCCTTGACAAAATTCGGAGTGATGTTAAGTTCTTTATGGCTGATTTTAGGAATAGAGGGAGTGTGTGGTGAGGGAGGTTATTCTCGATACAGAGACAACAGGACTTTCCGTTGTGGACGGTGATCGCATCATCGAGATTGGGTGCGTCGAGGTTATCGACAAAAAGCAGACTGGCCGGACGTTTCACACATACGTTAATCCGGAGCGAGAGGTCAGTCCTAGGGCCGAGGAGATCTGCGGTCTGAATTACCAATTCCTAAAGGATTGTAGGGTATTCAAGGACGTCCATCAAGAGTTCCTGGAGTTTATACTAGGAGATGTTTTGGTGATTCACAACGCTCCATTCGATGTTGGGTTTTTAAATCACGAGCTATCGAAGGTTTGCTTATACACCATCGATAATTCCAGGATAATCGACACGCTCGCGCTAGCCAAGAAAAAATATCCTGGATCCCCGGCGACATTAGATGCCCTCTGCCGTAAATTCAACGTCGATAACACCTCTCGAGTGAAACATGGGGCGTTGATAGATGCATCCTTGTTGGCGGAGGTCTATATCGAAATGTCCGTCGAAGTCGTGCAGCGTGGCATATTCGATACAGTCAACAAGGCGCCAAAGAGAACGAAAGAAGATTCCCCGAAAACTGCTACCATTACTGAACGCGTCTTCCGACCGACTGATGAAGAACTCGCGGCTCATGCGGAACTTCTATCTACCATCAAAAATCCGATCTGGAGTAAATTCATTCCTTGAGCAATTCACAACATGTAGCCGTCGCAGTCCTTTTGAATCTAGATGGTGTCTATACCTATTCTTACCATGAATCTTTAGATATAGGGCAAATTGTCACCGTGAATTTTAGGAACAGAGAAGTGATGGGGGTGGTTGTGCATTCTCAAGGTTCAGAATTCAGCGGGAAGATTAAGGAAATAGTTTCAATCTTGCCATACACTATACCAGAACAATACGTCAATTTCGCGAGGTTTGTTTCGGACTATAATATATCTTCGATCGGCATGGTCCTGAAGCTAGTTATTCCTTTTTCTATAGATGCTGTACTATCTCCCGATAAAGCATCAAAACCCTTCAGTAGGAAGTGCAGAGAGGTTGAGCTTAGTACTGCCCAAAGTAATGCCGCCCAAGAAATCGCCAAATTCTTAGATTGCTTCAGGACCATATTACTACACGGGATCACCGGTTCCGGCAAGACGGAGATCTTCGTTGAGGTCGCCAGGAGGCTTCTTCCCAAGCAGATTCTAATACTTGTACCGGAGGTGGCGTTATCAAATGAACTGGCCAGGAAGGTCGCTGAAAGATTGGGAATAGACGTCTTCATTTGGCACAATTCCATCTCTAAAGCCAAAAAGTTGCACATCTGGAGGAGGGCAATCTCTGGAGAGCCGATGGCCGTCGTTGGGGCGAGGTCTGCCCTCTTCATCCCATTCGCAAATCTTGGGATCATCATAATCGATGAGGAACACGATGGCTCGTTTAAACAGAACGAGACCCCAACCTATAACGCCAGGGACATGGCGATATATTTGGGACAGTGCTTGGTGATACCAGTTATCCTATCGTCAGCGACTCCTTCCGTCGAATCCTATAACAATGCGAAATCCGGGAAGTATGAATATATCACATTGCAATCCAGATACTTTAAAGATGCGAAATTACCATCCGTGACGATTCATGATTTGAGGAAGGAGAAGATGGATGGTAGCCTCAGCAAGTATGCCATCGAAAAAATATATCAATACCTCAAACTCAAAAAACAGGTTTTGATATTCGTGAATAGACGTGGGCATACCCCAAAAGTATTGTGTAAATCATGTGGATGGAAAGTGACGTGTCCCGGGTGCTCGACGTGGCTTTGCTACCATCAACATTCAGACGAATTCGTTTGTCACTACTGCGGATACAGGACAAGTACCAAGCGCGTCTGCGAGGAGTGCGGCAATCAGAATTTAATCGGAATTGGAACTGGTATTGAAAAGGTGTACGAAGAATGTGCTGGGCTCTTCGGAGACGCCAAGATAGCCATTCTATCGAGCGACACCATGAATACCCCCAATAAAATTGGGAATACCATCAGCGCGATCAAGAATAATGATGTCGATATAATCTTGGGGACGCAGATAGTCGCCAAAGGCCATAATTTCAATTCCTTGAATTTGGTGGTGGTGACGTGCATTGACACCATGCTCTATGGCGACGATTTCAGATCTATCGAACGCGCCTTCCAGACATTATCGCAGGTCTCGGGGAGGGCAGGGCGCAGTGGTGAAGTGGAGGCGGAGGTCATAGTACAGACATATTGCCCAAACGATGAACTCATGAAAATCATCCACAATAACGATATAGAACGAATGTATACCCTCGAGATTCAAAATAGGAAACTCGTTGGGATGCCTCCATTCTCTAGGATGGCTAGTATTTTAGTTTCCGCTTTGTCCGAAAAAGAAGCAACCGCATGCGCCAATAAATTGGTGAAGAACGCTCCGGAGATTCGGGGTATCAAGATATTGGGCCCCATACAACCCAATATCTTCAAATTGAGATCGCGATATCGTACGAGGATTATAGTAATATCCCACATAAAACTTCAAGAATATGTCAAAAACTGGGTCTTCTCATGCAAAATTCCGTACAATGTTAAGGTCTCCATCGACGTTGATCCATACGACTTCACGTAATTAATAGCAGCTTGAGGTGGGGCGGTTCATACACACGAAATTACAACCCCTGGGAAAACCCGATCCCCGATCCAGATCGTGGACCAGATTGGGAGAACGAGTCATGTGGCTCCCAGAGGGGTTTGCTCAATGCCGGCCTTCACAGAGGGGGAGAAATAGATCCGTCCCAGGCGAAGAGTTTTCAGGGGGCATGGGGACAGGATCAGGACGAGGTCCGGGGATAACAGCCGCAGGGGCACCTGGTGCGGGAGGCGGGGCGGCGGCGATAGCGGCAAAAGCTGCCAATACATGGGGGGGGAGGGGTTGATTAGCTAAGTGAGCATCTAAATCAGCCCTATAATTTTGGACCCCTAGAACACGGCCGGGGTTAAGGACGATCCGATCCACTAGGGTAGTGTCACGAGGCGCAGGGGAGTACAGGATTCGGCCTCCCAAATTAGATAGGTCTTTGCGTAACGGCATTGCAGTCATCAGAAGTAGATCTTCAGGTGTCAAGATGCGATTGACATCCATCCTCGTTTCAACAAGCCCAGGAAAATAGGGAGGTGTTTCCGGTATCGGAGGCCAAGGTTTACCGCCTCCAGCTACAGCAACTGGAGCGTCCAGCCGGTAGTTATAAAGTCTCGCGAATGGGTTTACTTTACCTAAGTCGGCGGGGTCACGGTATGTTTCATCTTCAGCTGATTGCGCCGGGGTGAGGGCTCCAACCAAAACCACGGCCCAACTAATTTGAATAATTTTCATTACAATTCTCCTTGTTAAGTTAAATAACGTGAAGGGATAGGCTTTATGCCTGCAATATTCCCAAACATGAGCTTAGGTGATTATTAATTGCACGTCAAGTGTTTATATTGCGTCCAACAGATTCATCTTTGCGCAGTTAAATTCATGCAATTCTTTAAACTCTGGCGCTTTTTCAAATTTAGCGATAAAAAAAATTGGCCAAAGGCGTCTGAGCCAATTTTTGCTTTGGTTAACATATCGGTTGCGTGACTGCCAAATGGTTAGAGTATGTATCCGTCCTTCGAAAATTTGAGGGTTCGTCCACCCGGTGCTCGAATGCTCGCGCACCTTCAAGTACGCTCCGATTCCAGGCTCCCTTGTCTCCTTTCCTCCATTCTTTTGATGACTGGATATATAACCTTAAACAAAAGCAAAAAAAGTGGTTGACTGGCACCCGAGAAAGATGTTAGCTTACTTTGGTCGGCCAGTGATGTGGCTGATGTGTTCTTGAAGAGAGTTTAGAGAATTTAAGGTAGTGAGCAGGTGGCGTGTATAAAAAACACTAAAAGTACATTTGTTCATTATTGGAGAAAAAACATAGACAGTTGATTCTGTTAAGATAGTGAGCGAATGGGGTTAAACATGAGAGTTTGATCCTGGCTCAGAACGAACGCTGGCGGCATGCTTAACACATGCAAGTCGAACGATGTTTTGATGCTTGCATTGAAACATAGTGGCAAACGGGTGAGTAACGCGTGGGAACGTACCCTTCAGTCTGGAATAACTGCTGGAAACGGCAGCTAATACCGGATACATCTGAGAAGAGAAAGAGAAATCGCTGAGGGAGCGGCCCGCGTTAGATTAGGTAGTTGGTGGGGTAAAGGCCTACCAAGCCTGTGATCTATAGCTGGTCTGAGAGGACGAACAGCCACACTGGGACTGAGACACGGCCCAGACTCCTACGGGAGGCAGCAGTGGGGAATATTGGACAATGGGGGAAACCCTGATCCAGCGATGCCGCGTGAGTGATGAAGGCCTTCGGGTTGTAAAGCTCTTTTATAAGTGAAGATGATGACAGTAACTTATGAATAAGCTCCGGCTAACTTCGTGCCAGCAGCCGCGGTAATACGAAGGGGGCAAGCGTTGTTCGGAATCACTGGGCGTAAAGGGCGCGTAGGCTGCCAAGTAAGTTTGATGTGAAATACCTGGGCTTAACCTGGGAAGTGCATTGAATACTGCATGGCTAGAGTATTGAAGGGGATGATGGAATTATGCATGGAGAGGTGGAATTCATAGATATGCATAGGAACACCAGGGGCGAAGGCGATCATCTGGGCAATTACTGACGCTGAGGCGCGAAAGCGTGGGGAGCAAACAGGATTAGATACCCTGGTAGTCCACGCTGTAAACGATGAATGCTAGATATCGGTGCGTCAAGTATCGGTGTCGGAGTTAACACGTTAAGCATTCCGCCTGGGGAGTACGGTCGCAAGATTAAAACTTAAAGGAATTGACGGGGACCCGCACAAGCGGTGGATTATGTGGTTTAATTCGAAGCTACGCGCAAAACCTTACCAGCT
>JAIRNI010000040.1 GCA_031258145.1 Holosporales bacterium | reverse complement strand
TTGTGGATACATGAAGGATGAGCGGGGAGAATACGTGATTAGTCCCCCGATGGAGATGGTGTATAGACTGTCCATCGACGCCTCGAACCCAGCTTCCAGGATCCCGGCCCTCACGAGGGGGCCAGAGGTGGATCCATTGGCTTTGAAGGATGCCGAGGGTAAGTATTTGAATGAGATCATATGGAGGCTGCAGTTCGGGTTGATGCAGGGGCAGCCCGCGGGGAATAGTAGTGCTCCAACACCCCACATCAGTGAGTTCGTCAAGGCGTGTGAAAACTTAAAGGCTGAGGTGGAGACTGAAAAACGGACGCTGGGTGTTTCGTGAATTCTGGCTGAAAAGGATCGGTAGCTCTTACTGAGTTACCGGTGCGTATAAGTATTGACAAGTATAAAATAACTATCGGCGCTTTGTACTTTAATAATTCCTTAATTTATACATGTAATAATTAAATAGATGAAGTCTTAATGGAGAATAGCCATGAAGATGAAATATACTATCGCCACGTTGGGAATGATAGTGGCGCCAATGGCACACGCAACGGATGATCACGTGTCCTCGCTTCAGGGGTCACCCATTATCCCGGATCCATCTTGCCTAAACCCTGATGTCCAGGCGGCTATAGCTCAATGCGCCATGAAATGGCTGGCAATAATGGAAAGGATGCTAGGGAACTCTTGTTTAGATAAGTGCTATGATTACATTAACCGTCTCACGACACCGGAAGACGTTGACATTCTTTTTAACGAGTTTTCCCGAATCTCACATAGGACGGCATCATACGAACATTTTGTAGAGTCTGGCCTCAGTACGGCCCAGTCTCAGGAATCTAACGATCAAATAAAGCGACATATGGTTATGGAGAATATGAGAGATTTAACCGATACTTTGGTAGACCTTATTCAACGGATTTTATCACGAATCTAGACACATAGTGATCAATTCAATAAAACAACGTATGCTCACACAAGGCAATAAGCACACAAGTATTTACCGGCTTTAACATCGAAGAAAATTTGCCGAAGGCGGCTTCTGAGCCAAGTTTTGCTTTGTTTAGTGCATCAATTTATTGCTGCCAAACGGCTTGAGTGTACGCGAAGGTTAACAAAAAGTATAGAAATTGAGGGGCAGGGGGTGTTAAGAGATTGGAGTTCTTTAATCAGGATGCTACAATATTCTTCAGATTTGTTACCTTTCAGTAGTCGTGGTTCCTCAGGATTAGATGCATTCGGATGATGTTTTGAATTTATTTCGGAAGATGGTAGAGGCCAGGCGTTTCGAGGAGAAGGCGGCGGAGCTCTATACGCAGGGTCATATCCGAGGGTTTTGCCATCTATATATTGGGCAGGAGGCTGTGGCTACCGGGGTATTACATAACTCTCTAGCCCTAGATTCTGTTATCACCAGCTACCGCGACCATGCCCATATGTTGATTTTAGGAGTAGGTCCCAAAGTCATCATGGCGGAGCTCTGTGGGAAGAGTACCGGTTGCTCAAATGGCAAGGGTGGTTCCATGCACATGTATAATAGGCAATTTAATTTTTATGGCGGGAATGGGATCGTTGGAGCTCAGGTATCGATAGGTACAGGGCTAGCATTGGCACATAAACATAAGGGCGATGGAGGAGTTGCCTTGATATTCTACGGAGACGGTGCCGCCAATCAAGGCCAGGTATACGAATCGTTCAACATGGCGGCACTGTGGAATTTACCGGCCGTCTATATCGTGGAAAATAATCATTATGCTTTGGGGACATCGATGCCACGGGCCGTAGCCGGGAATTCGTTGCTTAATCGAGGTGATCCGTTCGGCATTCCCACGATATCGGCCGATGGGATGGATGTCTTCGATGTGATCGAAAAGTCAAAGGAAGCCATAGAATATGCTAGAGATGGACGAGGCCCAGTCATACTCCACATGGATACGTACCGCTATCGAGGACATTCTATGTCTGATCCCGGGACGTACCGTCCTCGATCTGAGGTCGAGCAGATCAAGAGGGAGCGGGATCCCATCATGAGGATGCGAAATGAATTGATCGAGGCGTATGGAGTAGCCCTAGAAGAATTGGAGAGGATTGAAAGTGAAGCTGAAGAGATCATGGAGAAAGCTGCGCAATTCGCAATTAATTCTGCGGAGCCAGAGGAAACCGATCTAGGAAAGGATGTAATATTATCATGAGCGATACAACGAAGATGCAGGTTAGACTGGCGATAAGGGATGCCCTCGCCGAAGAAATGCGCCGAGATCAGGCGGTATTCTTGATGGGAGAGGAAGTCGGGTTGTATAAAGGAGCGTATAAGGTCAGTCAAGGGCTGCTCGATGAATTCGGGGAGCAGAGAGTCATCGATACTCCGATCACTGAATATGGTTTCGCCGGGATAGGGGTTGGAGCCGCCCTGGCCGGCCTCAGACCCGTCGTAGAATTCATGACCTTCAACTTCGCGATGCAGGCGATTGACCATATCGTTAATTCCGCGGCGAAGACGCTATACATGTCTGGAGGGGCCCTGCATTGCCCCATCGTATTTCGAGGCCCAAACGGAGTCCCTCGTGGGGTCGCAGCCCAGCATTCTCAATGCTTCGCGAGCTGGTACGCTCACGTCCCGGGCCTCAAGGTCGTGGCGCCCTATACATCAACCGAAACCAAGGGCTTGTTGAAGGCTGCCATAAGGGATGACAATCCAGTCGTCTTTTTGGAACACGAGGTTTTATACGGCCTGGAATTTGGAATGCATGAGGATACGGAGTTGATGCCACTCGATAGGGCCATCATCATGCGTGAGGGAATCGACGTCACGATTACGGCCTTTTCAATTTCTGTGATGCATGCGCTGGAGGTCGCGGAGATTCTGCATGAAAATCACGGAATTTCTGCAGAGGTTATTAATCTTATAAGTCTCAGACCTATCGATAAAAATACCATCGTAAACTCAGTGAAAAAAACGGGGCGTATCGTTAATATTGAGGAGGGATGGTCTTCCTGCGGCATTGGATCAGAGATAATATCCATCGTTACAGATGGAGCATTCGATTATCTCGATGCTGAGCCTCTACGTATTACTTCAGCTGATGTACCCATGCCCTATTCCAAAAAACTTGAAGATTTAGCGCTTCCCAATGCGGATGCTATAGTTGATAGGATATTACGTATGTGTGGAAGGAGATAGAGTGGGATGCCGATTGTCCTAGAAATGCCAGCCATGAGCCCAACCATGAAGAAGGGGAATCTGGTCACTTGGTGCAAGAATGAGGGAGATGTCATCGATGTTGGAGACGTTCTGGCTGAAATCGATACCGATAAAGCGACCATGGAAATCGAATCCATACATCGCGGTGTTCTAGAGAAGATCCTCGTTGTCGAGGGTACTAAAGATGTCCATATCAATACCCCGATCGCTATTATTCGCCAGAAATCCGATACCGATGATCAAATCGTGATCCTATTGGAGACACTGGGAACCGGGAATAAAGACGCTCCAACAGCGCCGGCAAAAGAAACAATCATCAAACAAGTATACCCGGTCATCGAAAGAATTGAGGGCAGGAGACATGTCGCGCAGGCGCCGAGCTGTACTGAACGTACTGCTCAAGACGAGCAGCGGATCGACGAACCCGCAAACTTTCGAGGGCAGTGTATACCCGCCGAGCAGATTAAAGATATCATTAAGGTGAAAGCTAGTCCATTGGCCAAGAGGATTGCCGGTCTTCATGGGATCGATATATCGACGATTATCGGAACGGGTCCCGGTGGACGCATCGTTAAAGCCGATGTCTTGAAGACCAGGGAAACTGGTTGCAATGCCAGTGAGACGGCTTTCACTGAGACTCCACTTTCTGATGTCAAAACTCTGATAGCCGCCAAATTGACGAAAGCCAAAAATGAGGTTCCGCATTTTTATATGACTGTGGCGGCGGACGTGACCGATCTATTGTCGCTCCGTAAGAAGATAAGTGATCTGCGCGGTACAAAATTCACCGTAACTGATTTTATAATAAAGGCGGTGGCTTTGGCCTTGAGAGATGTATCAAATGTCAATGTCACGTATCATGATGGATGTATTCGCCGATATATGTCGATTGACATCTCGGTCGCGGTGGCCACGAATTTCGGGCTCTTGACACCAATTATCTCGAACGCCGACAAAAAAGATATTAGAGAAATCTCGGCAGAACTCAGAGACCTCGCAAAATTGGCGAGAGAAAAGAGGTTGCCCGCGAGTAAAATGGATGGAGGCACACTCACCATCTCGAACCTTGGAACACATCAAATAGATTCTTTTTACTCGATAATAAACATACCGCAAGCTAGTATATTATCGATTGGTCCGGCCATCAAAACTCCGATCTTCGATTCTAACGATGAGATCAAGAAGGCCATGATCATGAAGATAGGATACGCCATCGATCATAGAGTAATCGATGGTCAAGACGCCGCCAAATTCCTGGAGAAAATCACGGAATTCCTGAACAACCCAGTGACGTTGGTAATGCCAGAATTCAATGGAACTCTCAAGTAACTCTAAGGAATCAGAATTGGTGGCAAAGGAGCATGCGAAAAGATTTACAAAAGGAAGTAGTTGACGGAAGAATAACAAGTAGAGTACAATGCAAACTGCGCGGGGCGATGTCTGTCCCGTGGAATTTTCGGTTTTTTTAGAAAAGGAGAATATCGATGGAAGCAAAATCAAATGTAGTAAGGGCGGCAGCAGCCGTTACTTTGACCATATGTGGGGCTCTGGCCAGTGATGAATGTGGGGCTCTGGCCAGTGCTGAAGTGGTGACAACAAAATATCACATCCCAACTCCGGGAGAAATTACAGACCTATTAGAAGGGGTAGATGCAGGTCGAACACGAGCTGAGCTCGTTTTACGCGATGCAGCAACCCTTGACCAGGACCCGGACAGGCCCCAGGTTCCCTCGACAGTGGACCCAAGATTAGAAACACTAGTGAAGCCTATTCTTACAGTGTTTCAACGGTACTTGGAGCTCTACCAAGCATTGAAGGACTTACAAAGAGTATTGAACTACGAGACCGTTACTCCACCCATAAAGCTCGACAGTACAGAATCTATATATCCATCGAAATTTCCATCGGAGTGGTGAGATCCTTTCCCAGAGCCTACGCATGACAAATTTTCTTGACACATTCAATAAATGTCTTTGGCGAAATAGTGCTCCAAAAACGTTGATATGTATCATGGCTTGGAATTCCTCCAGACAAATCAAAATGCCTCGACAGTTCAACAAAATCCGCAATCCCTGAGAAACTGGCGATTCCAGCCAATAAAGCACAAAAAGTTATCCCTACAATGGTGTTATTGATTCGTAAAACGTAATATGATGCCATGATTGTTGTGAATATATAATCAAAGGATTAAGTGGATGAGTAATTTTTCTAAATCTAACTTCCTGATTGGGTTGTTTTTTGCCACGACGTTGCATAATCCGGTTAAAGCAACGGATTATATTGTCCCCGGCAGCGAGATCTTTCCGTATTATAATCAGATTTCTTCAGAGAATTTAGAAGGAGTACTCCAAGAGGTATTAGTTTTCGACGAGGCAGACGGTCCATTGCAAGGCCGAGTAAGGACTCAGAAGGAAAAGATGTGTTTACTCTCCTGGCTAATCCTGAGGGAAGTTTATTCTTCGAAGGGCGTTCGTGTTTCGGATTGGCCGCAGACAGCGGCCTAGAACCGCAGTTTACTACCATTCCTCCACCTCCGGATGATGTGCTGTTGTGTCATGAGCTTATTCAAATTCTTAGAACTTTGAAGAGGCAACAGCTTGATCCAAGCCCGGCTGTGAAGCCGGATACACCTGGAAGATTATTGGAGCAGATGACGCCATTAGTACGACAGTATTATCAACGTTGCATAGGTTCTCAGGCAGAAGGAGAGGAATTGAAGGACGCGATAGTTGCCGCAAGCCAACTATGGATGTCAGACGAAGAAGTTGAAACAATTACAGGTTATAACTTTCCCAAAACAAGTACAGGAGTTCCTCCAACACGCTTTTCTATCTCCGAAGCGGCCTACATCATGAAGCGTCAACACATCAGGGGTGAAACTTCAGGATCTAATGGGAATTCCGTACGAGTTTTCGCCACGGTGCCAGTATCTTATGACGAAACCGCCGAGAAAATGGTGCCTCTTGATCCTGGAGCAGATCTAGGAGAATCATATTATGACACGCCAGTAGGTGATTTTCTCCAAGGTTCGCCATGGCAAGCTACACGTCGATTGTTTGGGTTCCCACGTGACCTCGATACTGCCCAGTAATTGGTCTATTGAATCAATCTAGATAGTCATCTCGAGGCATCTGAGCCCAGACATAGTCATTGCCCGGGGGCGTTTTTTTTGGTATCCTCATGGTTGGTCGCGTTATATTCGCTGATCTAATTTTGTGGTGTGAGAGTTTTCCGATGCCCATTTTCGTGGGAATTTTATTTGCTCCGTCACCATTTTTTTAATCGGAAAGGAAGGTGTATAAATGTCTATAAAATTTACGATGAGGCAACTCCTGGAGGCGGGTGTTCATTACGGGCACGTCACTAGGAAATGGAATTCTAAGATGGCTCCATATATTTTTGGTACCAGAGGAGGTATCCATATATTAGATTTAGAACAAACGGCGCCGATGCTGGAGCGTGCTCTTGCCGCGATCCGAGATATCGTTTCGGTCCATGGTAGGGTTCTCTTCGTCGGAACCAAGGCACAGGCATCCGATAAATTGGAGGAAGCCGCTAAGAAGTGTGGTCAATACTATGTGAATCACAGGTGGCTCGGTGGGATGCTGACCAACTGGAAAACCATCAAGCAATCGATCAAGAGATTGAAAATTTTGGAAGACCAAATCGCGAATCCGGTTGGCCTAACGAAAAAGGAAGTCCTTCACTTGCAACGTGAGCAAGGCAAGCTCGAATTAGCCCTGGGTGGGATTCGTGAGATGGGCGGGCTGCCGGACCTCGTCATCATCATCGATACGATCCGTGAGAATATAGCCGTAAAGGAATCGGCTAAGCTCAGTATTCCAATCATCGCCATCGTGGATTCTAATTCAGATCCGGATGATATTACCTATCCTATCCCCGGGAACGATGACGCCATCAAGGCCATTAATCTTTATTGTGATCTTTTCGCCGGAGCCGTTCTGGACGGCCTGCAGAAGGGGCTCGAGAAATCGGGGATCGATATAGGGGCCGCAGAGGATATCCCCGGTGATACTGGTATCATTAGAGATGGCGCGGAGCAACCCGCAGAAGAGGTCCAATTTACAGAAGGAGAACAATAGGATATGGATGTTTCAGCAAAATTGGTGAAGGAGCTTCGCGATAAGACGGGAGCCGGAATGATGGATTGCAAGCGCGCACTCATCGAGACAGAGTGTAATCTCGAGGCTGCCACTGAGTATCTCCGTAAGAAGGGCCTGATGGATGCCGCGAAGAAATCGTCCCGCACAACGGCGGATGGGTTGATCGCGTTCTCCTTGAGCCCGGATCGTAGGAAAGCCTCGATTATTGAGGTCAATTCAGAGACTGATTTCGTGGCACGGAATGATAAGTTCCAAGAGGTGGTCTCTGGTATCGCCAACATATCCCTCGCTCATGAATCATCAGATGCTGTCTTGGGTGCTAAGTTCCCCGATACCGATAGGACGGTGCGTGAGGAATTAGATCTCCTCATTTCACTCGTTGGCGAGAACGTGAATTTTAGGAGATGTCAGCAACTTTCCGTGAATCACGGAGCCGTTTCGGCGTATATGCATGGAGCCGTTAAACCTGGGATGGGAAAGATCGGGGTGCTCGTCGCCATCGAATCCGAGAAGCCGTGTGATCCAGGGAAAGTCGACGAATTGGGGAAGAAGCTGGCGATGCACATAGCGGCCGCGAATCCCTCGTATTTGTGCCAGAAATGCGTACCGCCAGAGGTCATTGCCAAGGAAAAGGAAATCATCTTGGCGCAGGCCGCAGAAAACGGGAAGGCTCCGGACATAGCCGAAAAAATGGCCGAAGGACGTATCAAGAAGTTTTTCGAAGAATGCGCGTTATTGGAGCAGATATTCGTAATCGATGGGAAGACCAAGGTCGGCGCATACATAGAAAATTTCAATAAAACGAATGGGACGACTTTATCCGTCTCTTCTTTTATTAAATACGTCTTGGGCGAAGGTATAAACAAACAGGAGACCAATTTCGCCGAAGAAGTGCAGTCATTTATAAAGTAGCCGTGGCATGGAGAGAAAGTATAAGAGAGTATTAGTCAAGATATCCGGTGAGGCGATGTTTGGAGCGAATGGCTCCGGATTCGATCTGAACGCCGTCTCAGATACCTGCCAGAATATCAAGAGCGTCATCGACGCTGGAATTGGGGTATCCCTCGTCGTTGGCGGGGGGAACGTTATTAGAGGTCGTGACTGGGCCGACAACAAAAACGTGCGCCAGGAGGCAGTGGATGCCATGGGGATGCTATCGACGGTAGTCAACGGTATCCTCCTTCGCGAGGTCTTACGAAGCGAAGGCATCACCGCCCGTCTGGTCTCCAACTTGAATCTTCCGTTCGACGTTGCGAATAGCAATCTGTTTGCGCTGGAAAAGATGATTCGAAAAGGCGTGGTCATCATCTTTGTGGGGGGGATAGGTATCCCATACTTCTCGACGGATACGGTGGCGGTCATTGGGGCTCTCCTGTCTTCCTGTGATGTCATCCTAAAGGCGACGCAGACGGATGGCATATACGACAAGGATCCACGGATTCACGAAGACGCCGTGCATATTCGAGAACTTACATACGCTGAAGCGATTGCTCAAAAACTAGCATTTATGGATGAAACAGCAATATCCATGGCCTCCGTAAAAGGTATCCCGATCTACGTCTTCTCGAAGCGAGAACCCAACTGCCTGCTGAAAGCCCTAAACCATGAGATTAAATTGTCGGTCGTGAGATAACAAATTCATATAATTCGGCAAGCACGCAAGGGTTTAGTAAATTGCCTGATTGTACGCCTCCATGGGCCGTGCGTTGCTAGAGGTGGCAGCTTAAGCTTGGCCAGTAACTTATTTTGGAAAAGTAACTTATTTTGGAAAATTAATTTAAATGAGATTATATAGCTAAATGCTGTTGAATATCAACCGTATCTCGTACATCATTGCTAGTTTGTGTCAAACAAGTTTTGATGGCATCTGTTAATTGATCAAAAGCATCCGCTACGCTTCTCACTCGTTTCTTTACCGTCCCCCTTAACAAAACACAGTGCACTTTTAGGGAAACATTGTCGAGAGGTCAATAGGTATACGCTGAGGGATTTTTAAAACATTTGGCTATAGGCTGCCTCTGCGCTCTGGATTCCCATATGCCACAGCATCATTATTGCAGCTATTTTCTTGATTCCTCTTAAATCCATATTACTATTGCTCGATCCTGTTTTGTCTCCATCCGTATATTATAGCATTGTTTTAAAAAAATCTCTTTATGAATTCTTACTTGATTGTTGGTATTGGTGCTTGATGCCAGCGCCTTTTTATGTTACATTCCTTTATATTGGTAAGTGGCTTCTTTCGTGAAGAGGGGGTTTCGGCCATTATGGCTCTAAGAATTAGATTGGCTCGTGGTGGCTCAAAAAAGAGGCCATTCTACAAGTTGGTGGTAGCCGAGAATACGGCACCAAGAGATGGGAAGTTTATCGAGAGATTGGGATCGTATAATCCGCTCCTAGAGAAAGATAACCCTGAGAGGGTCGTCATCGAGCAGGAGCGTATTAAGCATTGGTTGTCGGTGGGGGCGCAAGCATCCGATAGGGTCACGAGGATTCTGGCTGATTGCGGATTGATCACCGCTCCCGCCAGACGCGATACCCCCAAAAAATCGGCGCCCAAGAAGAAGGCGCAGGAAAGAATGAAACGTGAGAGAGAGCTAGCGGCCTCGGCTGCAGCACCGGAGGCATAGCTCCCACAGAGTTTTCTCCATGGCTGAGGATAGGGTTTGTATTGGGCTCATAACGAGACCAGTCGGCGTTGTCGGTTGTATTAAGGTTCAGCCGTACGTATTGTCGCCAGCTCTATTACTGGAGTTTAGGAGTGTTAGTCTGGATGATGGGACACTCCTCAACATCTCTTCTGCGCGCGTGGATACGGGCGGGGGTGTGGTGCTGCGGCTCGATGGTTATGGCGATAGGAATAGCGTCGAGCCACTACGTATGCAGCGGCTATTTGTCTCGAAGTCAGCGTTCCCTAAACTGGAAGCCGATGAGTACTACCTATTCGAGCTGCAGGATCTGGAAATACTGGGAAATGATGGCAATAGCATAGGCCATGTTATAATCGCTCAGGATTTTGGGGCCGGTGCGTTCCTCGAGGTGCGGTTAAGTGCTGGGAATATTCTAGCCACCATACCCTTCCACCGAGAATCTGTGTTGGAAGTGGACCTATCCACCAAACAAATTAGAATCGATGAGGCTTTTCTGATATATTGATCGGTACTTGGTTTTAGCGTTTTACCGATCGAGTAGGTTTTGTTTATCTGGTCTGGCGATCCCACTGCCTTCACATGCTTCGGCCTATCGATATACTGGTATGGGGTTATATACGCCTTATCCTTGCTATCGGCCTGGATGGTTGCCACGTGGGCACTGCAGAAAATCAGGAATGGCAAGCAATATCTACCGATATTAAATACCTCGATTCCCTCCAAAGAAGACTTCGATAAATTCATGTTTTTCGCAATAGTTTGGACGGTGGTTGGTGCCAGACTTGGACACATCATCTTCTTCGATCTCGAGTATTATATCCATCATTTGCACGAGGTTATATTGATTCGATATGGAGGATTATCGTTTCACGGCTCGGTTTTGGCGCTGGCTCTATACACGTATTATTTCTGCAAGAAAAATGTTGTCTATTGGAAGATTATACTGGATGTGTTGTGTTTGGCGGGGGCTCTAGGTATCGGAATAGGACGTCTCGCGAACTTTGTCAATCAGGAGCTTTATGGGAAGGTGTGCACCTCTGATTTTGCGGTCATCTTTACCTTGGTGGATCAGTTACCGCGATATCCAACACAACTCTTTGAATCCTTCTTCGAGGGCTTCCTAAATTTCTGGCTCCTCATCATAATATTCAGATTAAAAGGGCTCGTTATAATTGGCACCGGTATGCTGACATCAATCTTTTGCATCGTCTATTCATCGGCTAGATTCGTCATTGAATTTTATAAAGAAGTTGAAACCATCACATATTTCAAATGTTTGTCATTGACGGTTGGGCAGATCCTATCTCTCGCCTTGTTTTTTTTCGGTATTTTTGTGGTACACTATCAGAAGTATCAGAACAAACATAGCGACAATGGGGCCAAATGATCGATATTGATTACGTCAAATTACATCCGGGTATATTAGACACTGCCCTCAAAAACCGTGGGAAACAGCCGCTTGAAAATCAACTTTTAGAATGTGAGGGCGCATTTCGTCAGCAGCAGACGAAGCTACAACTCCTCCTCGAGGAAAGGAATCGCATATCCGATGAATTCGGCAGGTGCAAGGCGTCCGGGCAAAATGTCGAGAATTTGTTATCGCGCATGGACTCATTGAAAAAGGAAATTAATACACAAACGGAATTGGCAGATAACGCTAAAAATCAGTATATCGCTCTGCTTGAGACGATCCCCAATATACCCTCGGATGAATGCCCAGTGGGGCCCGATGAAAATAGTAATCTCGAGATTAGGAGACACGGCGTTCCACGAGACTTCCCATTCCCCCCTAGGGAACATCATCAAATTGGTGAACGCCTGAATATGATGGATTTCCAGAGGGCGGCTCGTATAGCGGGATCAAGGTACGTCTTCCTATTCTCCGAGTTGGCTCGCCTGGAACGAGCTCTAGCTCAGTGCATGCTGGATATACATACGAGGGAGCACGGTTATACGGAGGTATACGTTCCGCTGATCCTAGCGAGGGACGCCATGTATGGAGTTGGGCAACTCCCTAAATTCGAGGAAGATTTATTTAAGACGACGATTGGGACATATTTAATCCCTACATCCGAGGCTTCATTAGCCAATATTCATAATTCGGAAATACTGAAGGGAAGTGAACTGCCCCTTAGATACACGGCCTATACTCCATGCTTCCGCTCCGAGGCGGGTTCTGCCGGTAAGGATACGACTGGTATGCTCAGGCAGCATCAGTTTGGGAAGGTAGAACTCGTCAGTATAACGACCCCAGAACAGGCCATTGAAGAACACGAGCGAATGACGGCCTGCGCCGAGACTATTCTCAAGAAGCTGCAATTGCCATACCGAACGGTCGTCCTCTCGACGGGAGACATGGGTTTCGCCTCCCAAAAGACTTATGACATAGAGGTGTGGCTTCCGGGGCAAGGAAAGTATCGGGAAATATCGAGTTGCTCCAGGTGCGGGACGTTCCAGGCCAGACGTATGAATACACGCTTCAAAAATGAGACGACCAAGAAGAATGAGTTTGTGCACACGTTGAATGGCTCTGGAATCGCCGTGGGACGTTGCCTAATCGCTGTCCTCGAGAATTATCAACGTGACAATGGATCGGTTGATATACCAGAATTACTCGTCCCTTATTTTGGAGCAACGAAGATAGGGCCAGGGTTGCTTTCGTGAACGTTACAGATGCGCAACCCAGCCCCGGATAATCCTAAGGTAGGGTTGCCCCTGTCCCAGTTTATCCGATTGGGATGCGGATTATTTTGAGGTCCGGATCGGGCTTTGACCTGCTTACCGTCCTCGGACTAACCCAATCTTGCCTGCTTGGGTCCCACTCATATGGTGTGACTGTTCCTTTAATCTCGACATAGTAAATCTTTGGTGGATGTCCCTGATGTTTACTTATTATGCCTTTCTCCAGAGGCGTCAAGAAACGACTGAATCCACTGTCCGTTGCCTCAGGAACTACTACTACCGTTTCGAGTGGTGTCTTTGATTTGACTTCGTCTACCGCTTGCTGCTTCGTTGTTCCTTTTTGGATGGGGACTATGGTTATTTCTCTTCTTTGACCTGAAATGTTAACTGTGAGAGTATCTACGCTCTTACACTTGACCCCTATTTGTGATCCGTCGCCAACGAGTCGTGTTTGGGGTATACTGTCTGTCAATCTCTGAACGAATTCCCTCATGATCTGCTCGTAGTTTGGCGGCGGATTGTTTCCTCCTAGTGGCTTTCCTGGTACAACGTAGATCGGTTTCCCGGGGGCTTTTGTTTGAATTTCTAGGAGGGCAGTCGTAATCTTTTCCTCTTTGTCTGGACTATACCAGGAGCCCGTAAGAACCACCGCGTCTACGTTGAGTGCTTGTTGGTTCTGGAATTTTTGTATTTCGTTGTCTGTGCCGGTAAAAAGGAGGATGTCAATGCCCGGGGTTGGTGTAGCCATCTCTGAAGTCGCTTGGAGATCGAAAGTCACGCGGACGCGGCGAACGGTGGGACCTTTTGGATCTGAGCCCGGGGTTTGGGATGTTGGAGGCTGCTCGAATGTCACGGGGGGACCCGAAGGGACATTTTGGCTCTGAGGAAGCAGCCGGATTGATGGCCGCCCTGTTGGTGCTCCTGTAGGATGTGGTTGTTTCTGAAGGGGCGAGTCGCCCGTAGCCTGTTTCTTCGTTGTGTTCGCCGGCCAATCAGACTTGTTTCCCGGTGCAAGACTGCTTTTTAGCAACTGTACGTACTCTAGGATCTTACTTTGTGTTAACCATAAGAAAACATCGTTTGCGCTGGTTGCTACGACACCGTTCCTATAATCCTCGTTTTCATTATCCTTTGCCTTGACCAATGCCTCGGACCATGCCTTGCATTCTTGCTTTAGCTTTTCCTGTGTATAGAAGTTTGACTTATCGTTCTTAAATAATTGGTCTAGCAATTGATCTATCAATATGAAGTTTATGTTTGCCTGTGTTATTGGTGACTGTATCTCTCCTACATTTTCTTTGGGACTGATACTATATTTCCCTGTCTGGGATATCTGTACTTGCATCCTGCTGAATGGGCTGGACTGGCCCTTTTGATATCTTTCACTAGCTTGCTCTATCATCCATGCAAGGTTTAGAACACTATTACACACTTTGGATCCGTCTGATAATATCAGGTCTGACTGACTGGGCCAGGATCCTTGGCATTCGTGCTTAACATATTCTGTGAAAGTCGGAACGAGTGACGGTCGAACAGAGGCATGTGCTTGCCATATTATCGACATCATCACGACTGTCATAAATTCAATTATTGGTCTTATCATTTTGGGGCCTTTTTGATTTTCCATCTCGTGCATTTCAATGTTTTTAATTTTGCATCTCTCGCATTCTAACATGTTTAGTAGACTATTGCTAGTGAAATGTTAATGATACTAACGCCATTTGATAAACACCTATGTTTTTTGTCAAATTGCGTTATTATACATATCCTTGGTAGGGTGACTGGCCCTGAAACATCTGTCCTGGATTAAAGGCTTGTGAGTACGAAGCTTGAGGAATCGATGATCCCAAGATGGGGGAGGATGCAAATGGGGTCACAAGAATGTTTTCACCCTCCGTGAGACTTGCGATCATGGTGGACGGGATTTTGCACCCAGACAAATCTATTCCATCTCCGAAGGCTCCCGCCGGGCACCGTTTCATCTCCTTGGCTATCATCCGCAGGCCGGCTTCCGTGATGTTCGTGATGTCTGAGCAGTCTATGAGCTGAATGACTCCATGACTAACGTTTGCCGCTGCACGAACGATGGTAACCAACCCATTCTCCGTGATGTTGGTTCCCTTGAGTATGATGACCGCCAATCTCGGAAGGAATCGCATGTATTCGGCTATAACGGCGGCCCCATCGTCTCCAATCGGATTGCCTGAAAGATCTAGTATCTCTAGGGTTTCTGGGGAATTCTTGAGTTGGTCAAAGAAGCATTTTAGGCCCGTGGCAGTAATCCCGCAACTTGGCAAAGATACGGTTTGACCATTAGAGCCCAAACCATTTGTGACACCCGTCAATTTTTGGGCAATGTATTGCATGTCTGAATCCGACAATACGCGATTAGCGCAAGATACCATAGCGTAGCCTGGCCCATCTCCAATGATGGCATCCATCGCCGGATTTGGCGTAAGAGCTTGTTCTGGAGCAGGCGAGGCCGCTAGTGCTGGAGCTATGGTAGAGGATAATACTCCTGTTACGTCAAGGCCTGTCGATTGTTTTACGGATTGCTCCGCTTGGACTGCCACTTGATTCGCCGCTTGCTTTACGGCTTGTTTGGCAACCTGTGCGGCACTTTGTGTAACTGGGGAAAGAGCTGACGAAACAGTATTCTTTATACTAGCTAGAGAAAAAGCATGCCCTGCATTAATATACATAAACGTTGCAAGCAGCATTCCGCCAATTTTGCTTAAGTTTCTAAAATCCCCACTGGACTGCTGCCGATAAAGATGCGTATTCATTTCTTATAACCCGAGGAGAACACCGCCCAATGGTATTATCGTATCAGTCATAAATTAAAATTATATTAATCAATGATTAATATTAAAGGTGTGAACACAGATGCCCTTGGATCTGCCAGGCGTCACATGAATCCCGGGAAATATATTCAACACATCATTATACTCAAGCAATTCAATAAATACCTCAGTGTTTATTAAATTCAATATCGAAGAAAAATTAGCCGAAGACGGCTTCTGAGCCAATTTTTACGTTAGATCTAATTCATCTGAATCAGTATTGGTGGCAGATGCCCTTGAGTAATCGTCCGTTAACGTATTATTAGCCGGGATGTGCGAGAATCCCCGGGTGGGTGGGGGTTAGGGACGGTGTATACTTAAAATAGCATAAAAAGCTTAATAATTCGTTAGTTTCCAAGAAATATATTTTCTGTGTTCCCAGGCTTTATATTTCGTCAAGTCAAATATACCCAAACCATATAACACTCACATAATCGTTGCATTTCACTATAACAGATGCCATCAAAACTTGTTTGACAAGAACTATCAATGAGGTACGAAATATTGTTAATTTTCAAAAGCATTTAGCTATAGCTAAGCCGAAACGACGACTCTATCCTCCGATTCGTCTGGATATTTACCTTTTGGAGTAATATTGAGCGTGTGTAGTAATTCGTTTAGTTCTTGTCGTGCAGCTATATGCGAAAGAGACATCTGCGAAAGTGGAGAGTTCTTATCGAGGATAGTGAGGCCAGTACGAAATAACTCCCTAAAAATAACGCGCTCCTTAAAGCCTTTGGCCAATCTAAAGCCTATCCTCTTGGAAAGGGCCACCAGCACCTTCTCCAATTCTTGTCGGTTATTCGATCCGATACTAGACATCCTATTGACGAGGACGATCCAATCTATGACTCCTTTATCCCTAATGACCCGCTCTTTTTTCTGATCCCACACGGATTCTGCATAAATACTCGGCTTCAATGTCTTGGAGTCGGCATCCTGAACTTTCACCAACAAATCGAGATCGATGAAGCTCTCGTTCATAGGCGTAATTATAACGTCGGCATACGAATGGGCTAGTCTCGATAGATAATCATCACTACCAGGGGTATCGATGATTATGAAATCAAATTCTCGACGAGTGCGCATTAATTCTTCGAACTTTTCTTTGTTATTTTTCTCGACGACAGCCTTCGAATCATTTACGTCTCCAAGGAGAGTAGTATGAGTTGAAACGAGAATCTCCGGGCTTATAAGCTTCGTTTTGCTGCGATTTTCGATGTATCTGGAGAAGGTTCCTTGCCTGGCATCAACATCTATCGTCGCCACCTTATAGCCCTGATTCAACAGACTAACCGTCAAATGCATAGCCAAAGTGGATTTACCTGTCCCGCCTTTTTGATTACCGAATACTATGATTCTAGCCGCCATACCGCCATCGAAACATCACAAAACAACAGGAGAGCATTGTACTATACTCACGCAATTTGAAAAACACTTATGTGTTTATCGAGCTGACTGATTATCCCTCAAAACGGGCGTGGATCCGGTACGCACCGCAGCAATCTTATGTCAGCGGCGCGTTGATGACGCTGGTTCCCCACGATCCTTACCTTGATCAAAATCACGAGTTCGACGACGGTATCTCCCAGGCCTTTAGCTGATGCGATCTCCCCAACGTATGGGATATCCTGGACTCCGGGGATCCCGGCGCTCATCTTCGAGGATCTGACTTCCATGAATCCGCCCAGCACCGCGATTTCGCCATCATTAAGCCTCAATACGGACGTTACTTCCCTAATCTCAGTGATTGGGATTTTCGATGGTTCATATTTCTCCTTATTTTCGGTCTCGATCGAACGGATCGCTATGTCCACAGCTGGATCACTCACGGAGCTCGATAGTTTGGTGATCGTTGGCCTCAGGAGGAGCGTAATCGTATTGCTCGATGTATCGATCGATGGTTGCACGAACATGACGAATCCTATCGGGACGGTCTTGATCTCGCTGGAAACGGTCACTCCCTCTCGTTTTACCTCAGAGTTCGAATACGTTTTATCGTAGTTCAATCTGAAATATACGTGATTCTGAGCAACCTTCAAGATGGCGGCCTGATTATTCATCGCCGTAATCCTGGGATTCGAAATCGTCTTAACCGTTCCAAATTCCTCGAGGACATTCAATACGAAAGGCATGCCAGTGGTTGCTCCGTCCGTTTCCTCGGTTGATGTCTCGCTGGGATTGTATGAGAAAGTTACCGGCGTGTTCGTACTCGATGCAAATCCACTCTTCAACATAGTTCCAAACTTGGCATTGAGCTTGCTGCGTTTGCTGACGAAATCCCAATCAATTCCACGCCTATATTCGTTCTTTAAAACAACCTCGACTATCTTTGCCTCGATTAATACCTGACTCATAGTGGCTTCCTTAATTTTCTTAATATAATCTCTGATGTATCTTTGAGTCTTCGAATTGGCATAAACCGTTACTATTCCGGATTGCCTATTGATTGAGTATGTTGCCTGTTCCCTAGACTGACTATTCAAGATAACCTTGATGCTATCATCCAACTCGTACCAAAAATCACTCTTGGCCCT
Source organism: Holosporales bacterium (assembly GCA_031258145.1). Taxonomy (GTDB): domain Bacteria; phylum Pseudomonadota; class Alphaproteobacteria; order RUG11792; family RUG11792; genus JAIRNI01. The sequence goes on along the minus strand of JAIRNI010000040.1, from coordinate 28,367 downwards.
GACGGTGACCGTGCTATCCGACGAACCCCCCTTATTCTTTTCATCGAGATCAGAAGCCGTTGAGTTGACCTCAGTCGCTATCGAAATCTTGTTCTCGCTATCACGGGAGAAATTCAGAAACTGAATATTATACGATTCAGTATACGGCACATCCCTTACGACTTTAACGAAGCCATCACTGATGGTATACCTAAGATTTACCATATCACTAATGGCATCCAGTATTTCTATGAATGGTTTCTGCCGTGCCTGAAAAATGATTCTTTCATTGATGCCGGGATCTATCTGAAAATCTATGTGGAGTCTCTTGGCCGTTTCACATAACACCGATTTGACGGATAAACTCTCATTGAGAGTGAGGGACGCCTTCTGCTTCAGCACCTCTGGTATGACGATCTCAGGTTCTATGTGTTCTGGTTGTGGATTAACCTCCACTTCATCCTCGATTGGCTCCGTCATCTTTTTGAGGGCATCACTCGTGACATCTGATGAAATAAACTTGTGCTGAACGAGGCGATCGCAGGAGCTCACCAATAGCGACAAGTACACCAACGAAACACGAAAATTCATTCAAAAATCACGTACGTTCATCATCCCCATAAGGAACAGTGTATGACGGATAATTTTTAAATGAAACCTCAAGATTTGATCGGTGATGGGGCCGGGTCATGAAAAATGATATACACAAACTATCTGACAGCCATATAATCGTTGCATCAAACGAAGTAAAAATTGGCTCAGAAGCCGCCTTCGGCCAATTTTTTTTCGATATTAAATTTAACCACGTACGTGGTTACCGATTTGGGTGAGCATAGTATGAGACGTGAATCTTTTCCAAGAGCCAACAAACCTCTCTGTCAATCGTCATCCTGGTTATTCCGTCGGGACATTCGCGCCGCCGGGGTCTGTCCCATCCCCTGGGTGACTACATAACACAGTTCGGCACTCATCCCGAAGTTAGGGTCAAAGAATGAGAAAATAGGCGGATAACTTCCTTTGTCGTTCTGCCTTATCTCTCCTCCCATCTTCTGACCTGGTAGGTCTGCACCTATGCTTTGACCTGGTAGGTCTTCTGCACCTATGCTTCGAGAAATGACGCTCTGGATACCCAATACCACATATAGTACCCATTTTCTTTTAAACATTTTCTTATCCATTGCATTTGCTTGTTCCTCTGATTAATGTACGTGGCGTCCCGCTTTTCTGTCAAGGAATATTGTTGCTTTGGGATTCGCTAATCCATCTCCATAAGGCGGCCCAGAGCAATCTCTTGAAACTCATTGACAGGAATCCATTAAATTTGCTATCCTCTTAGTCTGTGGGATTGGCCTGCTTGGTGGAATTGGTAGACACAACAGACTTAAAATCTGTCGCCTTTGGGCATGCCGGTTCGAGTCCGGCAGCAGGTACCACTTTCCTGGTTTGTATAGTGTGTCCCCTTTTTGTTTAGAGGAGTTATGAAGTTAAAAACTAAGAGTAGCGCTAAGAAGAGATTCCGCTTCACGGCGACGGGACTTGTCAAGATGGCCCAATGTGGCAAGAGGCACAACATGCGTAAGAGAGGGAATAAAATGTTGCGGAATGCCCGTGGGATGGCTATCATGCATCCGAGCGACGCCAAAAAAGTTTCCACTTTTTATTTTCATGTCTAAAAGGCAGAGGAGGATCATATAGATGGCACGCGTAAAGAGAGGCCTCGCCGCTCATGCTCGTCATAAGAAGTTTTTGTCGGCGGCTAAGGGATTCCGTGGAAGATCATCGACTTGCTTCCGTCCAGCCCTCGAAAGACTCGAGAAGGCATGGCAGTATTCGTATAGGGATCGCAAGGTCAAGAAACGCGATTTCAGGGGGCTATGGATTCAGAGGATAAACGCCGCGGTTCGAGAAATGGGATTGAAATATTCAACATTCATTCACGGTCTAGCACTGGCGAAAATTCAAATCGATAGGAAAGTACTTGCCAAATTGGCCGTAGAGAACGCAGATACTTTCAGAGATCTGGTGACGCGGGCAAAGCAGAGTTTAGAGAGCAATAAGTAGACGGACGTTACCAGTAGGAAGCGGTCGTGGCGGAAATGGTAGACGCGCAGCGTTGAGGTCGCTGTGGAGAGATCCGTGGAAGTTCGAGTCTTCTCGACCGCACCATTTGATTATTGTCTAATGTGTTCTTATATTCATCAAATGTTTCTCTAAAACTTGGCCATAATAAATCCATCGATTATCTTGGGTTCGAACCACGTTGATGTTGGTGGTAATTTTTTACCATTCTTGATGGTATTGAGGAATTCACGGATCTCCATGTCTGGAATAAATATGATGGCCTCGCAGTTATTCCAAGACTTAAAGATCAGATCGGCATCACGTGGATGCACAGAGCCCGGCAGCGGGAAAACATCGTGAGCCATATCGGATACCCCGAATGATGAATCTATGATATCACGTTCTATCGCAGCGTAATATGAAGTTCTTCCCGTGATATTGCCCTTAAAACTCACACTATAAATCTCATAATTCTTGAGGATTATTATGGGAGTTTCCGCCCTCGCTGGAATGGCCTCCAGTTTTTTGAGCGTACAGAACCTACCGATCTTTTCTTTCCAATTTACATCGATGGGACGTGTGATGACTCTATGGCAGCTGAGAAGTAGGATGGACTCAGAATCAGTGATCGAGACGACGATACTGGTATTCCTCTTCGTCGTGGCCTCCTTGAAGAGGGTGAATCTATGGTGCCCATCGGCTATGTATAGTTTATCTATGAAGGCGATCTTGTTTTTTAATGCCTGCAATTCAAGGGGCTCCTTGATTTCCCACAACATATATTCCAAGCCGTTTATCTTCGCCATAATTTTGGGTTCTTTTTGAGAGATAAACTCATACACGATTTCTTTGATTGAAGTCTCACCGTCATAGAACGTCAGAATCGGATTAATCTGCATCTGATATTGTTCAAAGATTTTCTTGTAGGCGATCGTTTTATCGTGATGTGTTTCTTCATTCGGAATGAAGACATTTTTTTCATTGTATTCAATCTCGGCGATTAAGGAGGTCACATGTTTTGTTTCGTTCGTGAGGCTGAGGACATAGAATCTAGGTGAGGAATCTATTTTGGCCTCGCCGGCCGCGATCTTCCTCTTCAGAAACTCCATGATACTTCTGGTTTTAGAAACCTTATCCTTCGTATCGGTATTATCCAAAAACGAATCGAGAGCATTGGTTCTCCAGAACTCCGATGCGAAGCTTATCAGTTTAAATTCTTTAATCTTCACGCTATCCTCCTACGTTGCTTGTTGATCACTATGCATGAAAAGGCCGCATTCATTATTGAGGAAGCGATGGTGCGGAATGGATCAATGAGAGGATCGACGGCAATCAGAATGAAAAGTATGGAATCGAGTGACAGATCAAGCGGATTCAGAATCATCGATATCATTGTGATGGCAGCGATGCCAGTTGCCCCAGATGCGGCGAAGCTCATCGTGATGGCCCCAAAGACGATGAACATCATCTGGAATACAGTGAGTGGCTCGCTATAGAGCTCCATCACAAAGATGGTGACGAAGGCGTAATATGCGGTGGCTCCAACGCGGCACATAGTGATACCAAGGGGAAGGGCCATCTCAACAGCGCTCTCCGATAATTTAAACCGTTTAGACAAGGATGCCGTGAGGAACGGAAGCGTCACCTGGTTACTGCACGTGGAAAAGGCAACCGTTAATGGCTTCTTTAATGCTACAATGGATTTTATTAATCCGATTGGGCTATATATGTGAAATATGCAGGCCGCTATCAGGAATATTAGCGTGAAAATGATGACCGCACAAACGCAGAAGTTCCACATCGAAAGTATGGAATCTATGCTAATTCCGGATAGACTACTCGTCAGCGTACAAAAAAGGCCAATCGGTAATAGATTCGTTTGAAATTGCAGAATCCTCTTGAATAGAGAGGATATAATATTTAAGAAGGCTAGGGAGTGCCTGATCTTCCTTTTATCGAGATTGGCCATGGCAATCCCGACCAACACCGAAATCGAAAGTATCTGCAGAATATTGCCATCTGAAAAGGCCTTAAATGGATTGCTTGGAAGGAGGTTCGTCAAGAAATCGGAGAATGAGAATTTACGCAGTAATCCCACGGGATCCGACAACGATATCTCATCTATTGAGTTGAATATATTTTGAGTAATCATATCGGAAATTAATTCTGAGCCGAGGACGGCTTGGCTTGGATTCAATATAATCCCAATGCCAATCCCGGTGATGGCCGCAAGGAAAAGGCCCAGTAAGAATGTTGAGATGACCCTCAAAATACTGATGCCGGATGGTGGTGATGAAATGAGTTGGATTATGCTCCCGGTGACAGAGGCAAATATTATGGGGATCACAGAAAGTGAGATGAACGTTAAAAATAATTCACCGATCGGCCGAACAAAATCTCCGGCATCCGGGAAAAAAGTTCCAATTTCTATGGCGCAAACAGTGGAGAGTAAAATCGCATATCCACTCCCCAAAAACTTAGATATGCGATTGACGACGGCGACATTAATCATCATTTCTCGTCCAGGTAATTAATGCCATCCCAATCCTCTGAAGAATCTTCCAAATACTTTAGGCAGGTTCTCAGGACAGGAATCATGGACGCTTGTAATTCTGGGAACTCACGCAATAGATGTTCATACAGTCTGATCGCATCTTTAAACCGGCAATTTTGATATAACTCAAAAGCCTCTCTTGTTCTGGAACAAAGCCGCGCTAAGGAGCGGTATCTTTCTTCCTCTATCTCATCCATGATACACATTGGCTCGTAAACAAGCAGTCCAGAGCGCCGGCCTTTGACGGCCACCTTATCGATGACCCTAAACAAGATCTTGCTTTTGGCGATGGTCTCAACCGTCTCGGAAACCAGTATCTTCGTACCGTAATACTTATTGACGCCCTCTAATCTCGAGGCAACATTCACAGAATCACCGATGGCCGTGTAATTCATTCTATTCAAGGAGCCTATGTTACCCACGATGGCGGTGCCAGTATGGATCCCAATACGCGTAGGCAAAGCTGGTTTCCCGAGCACCTTCCATTTTTCTGTTATTTCTTCAAGTACTCGTAGGCATTTCATTCCAGCGTAACAGGCGTTAATTGCGTGATTCTCATCTTTGGTCGGCGCTCCCCATATAGCCATTATAGAATCTCCGATATATTTATCGATGGATCCGTTGTAATCCATGATCGCTTCTGTGAGCGCCTGAAAATAATCAGAAAGATGAAGAATGAGGTATTCAGGTGGCAAATTTTCAGACGTCGTCGAGAATTTTTCTATATCCGTGAAGAGAAGTGTTATGATCGCACTCTTGCCCCCGAGAGCGGGCTCCACTCCTTGTTCAATTAATTTATTGACCAGATCTTTTGGAGCGTATTTGGTGAATGTTGAAATACTCAATTTCATGGTATGCATGGTATTCGCCAGTTGTTTAATTTCTAAAATGTTTGACTTAGGCAGATCAGGACAGTTTTCTAAATCCATCTCGCCTATTGCTTTTGCAGCATCACAGAGCGTAGCAATTGGTTTTGTGAGCCCCCTCGAAAATAGCAAAATGATCACGATAGATACTAAAAAAATTGCCAGAAACAACAACGCCATTTCTTTCGTAATACGCTCCGATTGCTTCATGAAATCACTGCAGGGAGAAATCGCAAGCACCGATAATGGAAGTTTGCTCAGTTTCTTCACAAAGACGGCGTACTCAACACCATCCTGAGAAAAGTTACAGTGTTTCTCATCGGATCCAAGAATGATCTTCGCCGCTCTCTTCAAAACTGGATCGTTGGCGTCTGTCATCTTCACCAAAGTTGTCCCGTCGTTTTCATCATCTGACTTACTTTTTATGTCCGCCGTGGTTGATAATATTTCATTTTTCGCATTTATAAGGTATATTTGTGAATTTTGGGTGGTTTGAATTGTTTGAAGTATTTTCTTAATGTGATCAAATACAAGATCAATACAGATTACACCGATAACATTCGTCTCTTTATCAAATCCCAACGGCATAGATAGGGTAATACCACATACTTTTACTGAGCTAAATACATATGCATCGCTCCAGATCTTGGCTCTATTGAATTCTGCAGATGTATACCAATCTCTTTTTGTGGTAACATTGTTGGGACATGGAAGCGATTCTTTCCCCACCTCACCGAGTTCCTCATTGAGGTATACCCATGTTTCAGTAAACGCATCTGTTGATGGATCTTTTGTAATCCTTTTAATAGCAAATTTTGCGTACTGAGATAGCTCTGTATTTGGATCGCTGCGCATGCCATTGAGATATTCCGTTCTTCTGGCCTGTATGAACGAACCATCATTCAAGGCCATGTAGAAGCTAAATGTATGTTGGATATCCTTCAGACTTTCCAAGAAGAGTTTGTCGAATCCAGCGAATTTATCTGGCGCGGTTTCATCGAAATCATTGGCCAGGACATTTAGAACAACTTCTAATTGGGTGAAATAAGCGTCCATGTATCCCACGGTAGCTCTCGATACCGTCTTGGAATAGTATTCTTCTTCGAAATTAAGTATTAGTTTTTTATATGCCGTAAAAGAAAATAAGATCTCACATACGGTCACCAGGCAAATGAGTACTGAGAAGGCCACCAGTATATCAAATCGTAATTTGCGCCCTCTGAGAAATTTCATACGGTACTCGCCTTACATTTTGGGACAAATTCCCCGTACCGCTCGAATAGAGCATCAACAGATGCAAGCTGCCCAGTATTCCTGAAAAAATTATTCAGCCACATCAAAAGGGATATGGAATTTACATTGACGATGGCGGATATCCTGTCTATCTCATTCTTAATGTGGATGGGGATAAATTTCATGCCTATTTCTTTATTTTGTTTAATGATGTTTTTAATGCTTATTTCGTCACCAAAAACCGCCATTATTTCACAGTTTAGTAATTGAAGAATCGTCTCCTTATTCCAATTTTTCTCCTTCACCAATTTCGCGCGTGGGAATAAAGTCTGCGCAAATAATTCTTGGCTGGTATTTTCTTTGACGCCGATCAATACTGATTCCGTATTCAATAGAGACTGCAAACTCGCGTCTTCATCCTGCTGTAAAATTATCTTATTTACTAGAACAGTTTTTTTGGATTCTATGTACGGAGATGTGAATAATACCTTCCTCCCTCTTTCATTTGTAAACGAGAGATCGGCTATCCCAACATCTCCTTTGCCACGTGCCACGGCATCTATGACATCGTCATGAGTCCCGTATATCATGCGGTATTCGAGATCGACTCCCAGGGCGATCGCAATGTTTTGGGCTAAATCAACATCTTTACCAACATAATTATTTTCCCCGAGTTTAATCTGTGAAAAAGATACATTAGTACTTCGTGCTTCATCCTTTTTAGCGCAAACAACTAACACTCCCCTGTTCATAATATCTTTTAAATCACCGTATTTCGCCTTGCCATTGAATTTAATATCCTCTTTTTTCGTGACGAATACGGTTGAGCACTTCTTATTTTGGTCTGTGTTACTGGCGTAAGCAATTTGCATCACAAAAAAAGAAAGGACGCAAAGAATGCATAGTAATCGACCTAATACTACGGTGATTCTGGATTGCAGGTGAGAAATATTCCTCGTGCAAAACACAATAGTGTTCCAGTACCATTTTTGGGCATAATCACACCGAGTCTATGAAAAGTATCTTAATAATTTATTAATTTCGCTGTGGGGAGTGGTATCCTTTCAGGCGTGGCCATCGTCAGTGATCCAGCTTGTTTTTAGAGGAAACGACATGTTTAAGAGAAGCGGTAATAGGCAGTACGATGAATTACGTCCCATTATCCTGATTCCGCATTTTTATCCTCACGGAGACGGATCGTGTTTCGTTAAGTTTGGGCGGACCCAAGTCTTATGTGCGGCCACACTAGAGGAACGTGTGCCTCCGTTCTTAAAGAACACTAAAAGCGGATGGATCACGGCTGAATACGGGATGCTCCCATGTTCCTGCAGCGAGCGCACCGATAGAGAGGCAGCAAAGGGTAAGCAATCTGGCAGAAGCCTGGAAATACAGCGCCTAATAGGCAGGTCTTTAAGATCTGTCGTTAATCTACGTCTCCTTGGCGAAAGACAGATTAAGGTGGATTGCGATGTGATCCAGGCGGATGGAGGAACGAGGACCGCCAGTATTACCGGAGCCTTCGTGGCCCTATCTTTGGCCTGTCAGAAGCTCATGAAAGCCAAAAAGGTAACGGATAATCCAATCACGGATCACGTCGTGGCCGTATCGTGCGGTATCGTCGATAAAGTACCCATGTTGGATTTGGAATATATAGAAGACTCCAATGCCGAGGTTGATGCGAATTTCGTTATGTCTGGTGATGGGATCGTTGAGATTCAAGCCTGCGGCGAAAAAAGACCTTTCCTAGAAGACGAATTTGAACATCTCCTAAATCTCGCCAAGAAGGGCAGGACTGAATTGATCGAAAAACAACGTATTGCTTTGGGAATTAAGAATTGAATAACCCATCCTCGAAACCTTCTGAATCAGAATTGGTGGCAGGAAACACGGAGCGCAGAAACGGAGCGTACTCAAGCGTACGTGACGCTTCGAGCACCGGATTGACGAACCAACAATCTGATTCAGAAGAGTTTCATTTCCCATTCCTAGACTATCCTGAAACTGTCAAGCTTTTTAATATCCTGCGGAGGAACGGTATCGATGCTAGGTTTGTTGGCGGATGTGTACGAGATGCAATACTGGGCATCAAAAGCGAAGATTTAGATATAGCCGTTCGTTACGATATTACACATGTCTACACTATCCTAGAATATTCTGGTGTGCAGTGCATCCCAACGGGACTGAAATACGGATCAATCACGGTATTCGTGGATGGGAGACGCTTCGAACTTACGACACTCAGAGTCGATCGGGAATGCTTTGGAAGAGACTGCGTGATTGCCGAATCATCTTCATTCGAGGAGGACGCAAAACGCCGGGATTTCACTGTGAATGCATTGTACGTCGATATGACGGGTAAGTTATTCGATTACTTCAATGGAATTCAGGACTTAAAGAACGGGATCGTGAGGTTCATAGGTGATCCGCTCTCCAGGATAAATGAAGATTATCTCAGAATTTTCAGATACTACAGATTCTGCGCCGTTCTGGGAGATTTGAGTAATCGGTATGACGCCATAATCAAACAAACCGCACAGCATGTATCGAAGCTTTCGATCGAAAGAATTCGAAAAGAATTATTCGTTATGTTAACGTCTAAATGTGCTTCAAAAATAATGGAATTTGCCGTGAATGCAGGGATATTCGATAGTATCTTCACCAAAATTAACGCGTGGAGAAACTTCGAGATGGATGTATTGGCGGATGCAGGTAACTTAGAAATGAAGCTGTTTCTTCTATTTGAATATGATGAATTAATGCATAAGTTACGTCTCACGAAAATTCAGAAAGAAAAGCTTAAGGATTATAAAAAATATGAAGACGAAAGCCTGATGTATTGTTTCTATAAGAAGGGCCCGGACTTCCTGCGTGAAATGCAGTCGATCCGTAGATTTAAGTACGGGGAGGATGAGGTATTTGAGGTGCCATCTGGAGAGTCACCGATCTTCCCCGTTAAATTCGAAGATTTACCAGCCGGCTTTAAGAATGCATCAAAAAGTTTGAGAGATTGCGAAAAATGGTGGGTCAACCACGGGTTCAACAAAAATAAGGAAGAGTGTCTGGAGTATATATTCACGCAATCCGATGAACACTGACGCATCTCGCAATATATCTATTTTTGAAAACTCTCAAAAAGAAACGATCATTTTGGGCGGAATATAGTGCAGAAAAAGATGGGAGAGATCAAGCTACTTCTGTGAATTCCTGACTCAGGATTGCTGGCAGGAGATGCGAGGAGCAGAAGAGTTTATTCAAAAAAAGTTGCAAGAGAGGTCCATTGACCAACAACGGCTGATTATTGTATCATAAGGTTGTGTTTGGCGCTCTTAGCTCAGCTGGATAGAGCAACAGCCTTCTAAGCTGTGGGTCGGGAGTTCGAATCTTCCAGGGCGCGCCATTTTTTTCGGCAATTCTTTTCCAGCTCAGGTTGATGTTGCCTAGGAGATATTTATGAGTAGTATGTTCTCGAAGAGTATCGTATCTGGTTGTGCGATATTTTCGATGTTGTTTGGATCTGGGAATGTCGTTTTCCCGTTGATCTTGGGCAAGATATATGCTGATAATTGGCTCCTAGCACTCGTTGGATGGTTGGTCGCGGCCGTCGCCATTCCGATGCTCGGATACTATGGAGCAATGTTATTCGACGGTGACAACAAGAAATACTTGGCGCCACTCGGGAAGCATTTAACCTTCGCCGTGATATTTTTAATTATGATGATGGTGGGGCCCTTGGGAGTGGGCGCCAGGATCGTCAACGTCGCATTCGGGGGAATCCACAACGTGGCCCCGCAGATTTCTTTGCCATTATTCAGCGGGATTTATACGTTACTCACCGTGATACTCGCTTACAATCCCGGGAAAGTCATCCAGATAATAGGCGTCATATTCACTCCCTTAAAGTTTGGAGGCGTGGCGGCCATCGTTTTGGGAGCCCTATATTTCGGAGGTTCCTTTGAGCATACCGGAGAAACGACGAATATGGCGGCCCTGATGAATGGCTTCAACATGGGATACCAGACCATGGATCTCACGGCGGCGCTCTTCGCGGCAGGAGGTGTGTATTGTTATATCAAAAACGTGTTACCTGAGAGTGAGCGGGAGAATAAGAAGAGTATCGTAAAACTCGCTAAGGGCGCCTGCATAATAGGTGGGTTGCTCCTGGCCATTGCGTATTTGGGGCTGTTGTTGATTGGTGTTCAATACTCGGATCAGCTGGTGGATACTCCCTCCGAGGAGATTTTCAGTAGGATTGCGGAGCTGGCCATGGGACTCTCGGCATCCTGGTTCGTTTCGATAGTCATTGCGGTCAGTTGTTTAGCGACGGCGACATTCCTATGCTCGGCATTCACCGATTACATTCATCAGGATATTTTGAAGGGAAAATTCAAGAGGACTCCTATCTTGATCACTGTTGGATTGACGATATTCTCGATGTCTCTATTGGGGTTTGGTCAGATCTGCCAGATCCTCGGGATGATACTCGAAAAGATTTATCCTATCCTTATGGTATTCATTGGATGCAGGATATTTTATTACTATGCTGTCATCAATAAGCGGAAGTAACGAACGAAAGACTGTATACGCGGTCGCCATGTCGGGTGGAGTAGATTCATCCGTCGTGGCGGCCGTTCTCCAGAGCCGTGGCCACGATGTCTTTGGAATCACGATGGATATCCATGAGAACTGCCTCGAGGATATCGAGGACGCGCAGAAGGTGTGTGCCAAACTCGGTATACCACACTACGTCTTCGATGTTCGGGCTGAATACCAGCGGAAAGTCATCGATCTCTTCGTGGATTATTACGCACGAGGCCTCACTCCAAATCCGTGCGCCTTCTGCAATAGGGATCTTAAATTAAATATCCTCGTAGATTATGCGAGGGGCATGGGTGCGGAGCTCATGGCGACGGGACATTACTCGAATCTGGCGGTCGATTCTGCCCGAGTCTTGCTGTCTGAGGCCGCAAACCTGGCTAAGGATCAGAGTTACTTCGTTTCTTTGGCCCCGAGACATAAGCTACATTTCACTAGATTCCCGCTTGGTAATATAGAGAATAAAGAGCAAACTCGCGCCATGGCCCAGGAGTTTGGATTACCGAATTTCAAGAAGGACGATAGCCAGGACATATGCTTCATTCGCCAGGGTACCTATAAAGAGTTCCTACGTAATCTGAAGACTAACCTGAATCTCTTCGCCCCGGGCCACATTAAATTACGGGGAAACGATCAGATAATCGGGGAGCACGATGGCCTCGCCAATTATACAATCGGCCAAAGGAGGGGTCTCGGTATCTCTCACGGGGATCCACTGTACGTCGTGGGGTTAGATCCCGATAATCGGGAAGTCCTCGTGGGGAATCGTGAGGATTTGGTGGTATCAGAGTTTACGGTGTGTGCCGTGAATTGGCTCCTAGATATGGACGATGAATTCGAGGCATTCGTCAAGATACGGTCCTTCGGAATTAAAACCAAAGCCAAAATCATGAAAAATCCTAGTGGAGACATAACGATCAAGTTTCTGGGGGAATGCAAGACCCCTGTCACCCAGGGCCAAGTCTGCGCCATGTATAATCTCGGGAACCAAGTAATCGGAGCCGGGATTATTAGTGCCAGGAAATGAGTTGATAAAGTGTTTAATCCCTGAATTTACCTTGACTGAAATGGGGATGTTTTCCTGCATCTTCGCGGTTTATAATGGCACGGTAAACTGATTAGACGGATGTTATATGTTCGGGGTTCGTGATGAAGATGTGGTGATTCATTTCATTGGGATGGGTGGTATCGGTATGAGTGGAATCGCCGAGATTTTGCATTCCCTCGGATACACCATTCAAGGAAGCGACCTCAGGCATTCGCAACATCTGGAGCGCCTGGAGCGCCTCGGCATTACGGCGTTCATTGGGCACGACAAAGCCAATGTTGAGCACGCCGATATCGTCGTATATTCTTCGGCTATTCGTCAGGATAATCCGGAGTTATTGAGAGCCGGGGAACTCAAAATCCCACGACTAACTAGGGCGGAGATGCTATCCCAGATAGTACGACTTAAGAAATCCATAGTCGTCTCTGGATCTCATGGGAAGACGACTGTAACCTCCATCTGCGCCGCAATTCTGGAGATGGCGGCTCTAGATCCAACGGTTATCAATGGAGGCGTCATAAATTCATATAAGACCAATGCGAAGCTTGGGGACGGCACTTGGGCCGTCGTTGAATCCGATGAATCCGATGGTAGCTTCGTACAGCTATTCCCGACAATCGGCATAATTACCAATATTGATAATGAGCACGTGAATCATTATTGTTCGCTCGCTAATTTGAAGAAAGCATTTGGTTCATTCTTAACGAACTTGCCATTTTACGGGACGGGAATAGCCTGTATCGATGATCCGAATGTCGCGGAGATAATAGAGGGTATTACAGATAGGAATATCGTGACATACTCAATTCGGAAAGAAGCCATGGTACGAGCTATCAATATCAGGAAAGATAAGGATGGGTCGTTGTTTGACGTAAAGTTTGAGGATGATGTTTTGATGGATGTATACATTCCGCTTCTAGGGAATCACAATATTCTCAACGCATTATCCGCGATCGCGATGTCGAGGAAGCTTCTGATAGACACGGACATAGTCCGGAAAACTCTGGCTTCATTTACGGGGGTGCACAGGAGGTTTACCATCCTGGGCGACGTAGATGGCATCACGTTCGTGGATGACTATGCTCACCATCCAACCGAGATTCGGGCTCTCATCGGCGCGGCACAGCAAAAGACATCCGGGAAAATAGTCATCATCTGTCAGCCACATAGATTCACCAGATTAAACATATTATTCAACGAGTTTTGCACTTGCTTCGATGGAGCCGATACGGTTATTTTAACCCCGGTATACAAGGCGGACGATGCGGAAACCTCCAACATAACGTCCCAAAACCTTTACGAAGCATTGGTGACGGCCGGTAAAAACGCATTTTTAGTCAATGAACAGGATGAAATCGCACATATATTAGGAGATCTGATGAATAATGGCACATTGCACAAAGGAGACATAGTCCTCTTCGCCGGCGCGGGACATATCTCTAGGTGGGCCCACGATATATACTCACGTAATTCGATAAACACAAAAGTGTAAGTGGTTATTAAATTGCGCGAGCACATACGGTCTCCACCTGGTCTGAAATACAAGCATGCCCGCGGCCCAGCTGGAATCATTAGACCTCTTTCGAAACTCATAAATTGATCTCAAAGTTATAGATTCCTGCAATAAGATTGAATCTTAGGCCAAATCTCTTCCTTCTGTTTCTATACTTATCTGATATAATTCGAAAGAGGTCTAATGGTTTTGGGAGTTTCGTAATCTTTAGACTCTTTGGTATATATCGAAAATTTTTTGGGATATTTTTTATTTTGAGCGCTAGAATATTTTTTGACAAGATAAATATATGGAGCACCAGTTTTCTTGAGAGTATTCAACGCAATGAGACTGACAACACAGACTGAATTACCAAATATATTTGTGAGTAAATACAGAAGACGTAACGCGTGGACAATCATGGAACGTGATAAATTGAGGCTGGATTTTGAAGGTGGGAAACGGATAAAAGTGATAGCCTACGAACTGGGCAGAAGCCAGACGGCCGTCAATAAATACATCAGTCGAGTCGGGCTCAAAAGAAATAGGAAAAAGAGCAGCCAACCTGGCTCCCACCTGCCGTATAGCTAAATACTTCGGAAATCAAACATATCTCGTACCTCACTGCTAGTTTGTGTCAAACAAGTTTGATGGCATCTGTTAATTGATCAAAAGTATCCGCTACGATTCTCACTCTTTTCTTTAACGTCCCCCTTAACAAAACACAACTCACTTTTAGGAAAACATTGTCGAGAGGTCAATGGATAGACACTGATGGATTTTTAAAACATTTGGCTATAGAATCGGGCGTGCTGGATCCATCTGTGTTCGATGGCAACAGATTGTTGCGCCTTTTATATAAAATTTGATCGAAAATGTTGCTCGGTATGATTTTTGAGAGTAGCATGCTCGGGTGGTTTGTTCGATTTGGGTGATACCTGCATGTTACGAATCACGGTTTTGGGTGGAGGATATCTGGGTGTCGTATCGGCGATTTGTTTTTGTGAATGTGGGTTTTACGTTGATATCATCGAGATAAATCCGAAAAGGCTTAAAGATCTGAAGAATTATATTGTCTCGGTATATGAACCGAGTTTTGAGTCTAATTTAAAAAAGCATCACGAACAGGGTTATCTGAGATTTTTTGAACATTTAAAGGACTCCCACTCTGCTGTGGATGTCATTGTTATAGCGGTTCCTGGGGTTGGTAGCGATAACTTGGCCGTGCATAAAGCAATTCAGGATATCTCCGTATTGCTAACCAGAGATAAATACACGTGTATCGTGATCAATACCATCACTGTTGTTGGAACATGCTCCATCATCAAGAAAAATATGAGATTTATGAGGCCGGATTTAACTTTGGGAGAACACTATGACATCGTTTTGATACCAACGTTTTTGAAGGAGGGATACGCGCTTCACGATTTTATGTTGCCCAGTAGACTCGTGATTGGCATGGATCCTGATTCCAACAAAGCTCGTGAATTAATCAATAAATTACACGCTGGTATTATTTTATCGGATATCCCGGTCGTATATACGAACCACGAAACCGCGGAGTTAATAAGGTATGTGACTACCGCATTTGAACTCTCGAAAATTACGCTCATCAACGAAGTGAGTGAGTTATGCGAGAAGGTCGGGGCCGATATAGGCGGATTAATCACTGGCGTTGGACTCGATGAAAATATTGGCATGAATTTACTGAAGGTGACTCATGGATATGGTGGGGTAGGACAGTCGGCACTGATTCACGGCCTAATTAGGATTGGAGAGATATTCGGTGTAAACCTTAGGATTGCGCAGGCAACTATAGAAAGTAACGACGAACGCATCGGAAACATCGCCAAGAAAATTATACGTCAAATCACGGATGGGGAAATTAATGAGAGGAAAAAAGTGGCGATATTGGGGCTCACCTACCGCCCGCAAACAAACGAAGTAAGAGAATCGCCGAACATCAAAATAGTGGAAGAATTACTCAAAAGTGGAATAACCGTCGCGGCATATGATCCATCATTATCAACAGAAATGCCAGATATAAGGCAAATCATACCACAACAGATCTTGGATTCCACAGGATTTCAATTATCAGCATCACCCTATGAGGCGGCCAATCAAAGCAATATACTCGTCATTATGACGAGTTGGTCTGAATTTATTTCGATAGATTTCAATAAAATAGCGGAGATAATGAACAAAAAACCCAATGGTAGCCCTAAAGTGATGAATTACAGCGATATGTTCTCCAAATCGCCATTCAAGAACTTCGATATATGTAAAATGTAGTGTTATACTTAAGCAATTTAAAAGGCACTTAGGTGTTAATGGATTCCATGGTTTAACATTTACATCTGTGTAGGACAAGCTTTTTAAGTAACGTTTTAGAAAAAATATACACAACTTTCAAATCATGCGATAAAAGCTTTGGCATAAAAAAAATTTTCACGTTTTTGATGCAAAATATGAGGAATCCTCGGAATTTCCCGCGTTTCTTGAGATGCTCAATAATTGAGCAAACATGTTGTAAGGCCTGATTTCTACCCCCAAAATATCACAAAAAAATAATTATCCACAGAGTTTTCCACAGAATCGGTGGACAAGTAATCGGAATGGCATTTCTGCGTTTTAACGCTCGCCGAGATGGGCTGCTCCGCTTGATATACTCAGCCCAGTTGGCAGCCATAATGGCTGATATACTCGCGCAATTCGGTATCCACGTACGTGTCTATCAGATTTAGTGTTGAAAAATTGGCCGAAGGCGGCTTTTGACTCCCTCTCAATCATTTGGCCGAAAGATGGCGCGTTACATGTTCTTTTTTTACACGCCCTTTAATTTTTCGGCCTGATCGTGCTCTATGAGTTTATCTATGATTTCATCGAGGGCTGTGCCATCCATTATCTTATCGATTTTATAGAGCGTTAAATTAATGCGGTGATCGGATACACGGCCCTGTGGAAAGTTATAGGTCCGGATCCTCTCAGATCTGTCTCCGCTCCCCACCATATCCTTACGGCTCTCCGAGCGTGACGACTCCAGCTTCATCCTCTCATTCTCGTAGATTTTGGCCCGCAATATCTTCATGGCACGGGCCTTGTTTTTGTGCTGAGATCTCTCGTCCTGCACGGCGACGACCGTATTGGTAGGAATATGCGTAATCCGCACGGCGCTATCCGTTCTATTGACGTGCTGTCCACCGGCTCCAGAAGCTCGGAACGTGTCAATCTGGAGGTCCTTCTCATCGATGTTGACATCGACTTCCTCGGCCTCCGGAAGGACTGCCACCGTCGCGGCGGATGTGTGTATTCTGCCGGATACCTCGGTCTCTGGGACTCTCTGCACGCGATGGACTCCTGATTCGAACTTCAGTCTGGCGAAGACTCCTTTCCCTGAAATACTGGCACTCGCGCTTTTGATGGCCCCAATGCCGCTCTCGGAGAATTCCAGAACCTCGAAATTCCAGCCACGCACCGCGGCGTACAACTCATACATCTTGAATAGGTCGCCCGCGAAGAGCCCAGCTTCATCCCCTCCAGTGCCTGCCCTAATCTCCAGGATCGTCCCTTTCTCATCATCGATATCCTTGGGGAGGAGCAGTACCTTAATACGTTCCTCGGATTCAGCGAGAACGGTATTAATATTATCAATTTCCTGTGATGCCATCGCCCTCAGTTCTTCATCATCGTCGTTCTCCAGGATTTCGATATTACTTTGTAGTTCCTTTCCCTTTTGGAACAGCTTCTTTATTTCTTTTGCGATGTCGCCGAGTTCGGATAATTCCTTGGATAAGCTAACGTATTCCTGTTGATCAAAATTGGATGCAGAATTCAACTGATCCTCGAGTACCTCATATCTCTCTAGAATCGAATTTAACTTGTCCCTAAACTCAGAATTCATTGATCATCTCTCATCAACGATGAAAGCGTCTTTGAGATTAACCGTATATCTCGCCCCAAATTCTCGACGATATAATCCCGATTGATGGACGAGCAGTTCGCCATCGAACTAATGGTATTATTAATTGAAGTCAATTTCTCGGCGATGTCTTTCCAGTATATATCCGCCATCTTTTTCACGATACTCTGTAGTTCAATCTGATTCTTCTCAAGGATTCTAACGAGTTCCTGATTGGACGCCAAGGTATCGGATAGCTTCGATATTTTGGTATGAGTTTCGTTCAACAGCGTCGCCAAATTGATCCTATCTCCATCTAGGTCCTTAAGCTGACTCTGAAACGCGTACATCGTTTCGATGGCCTTCTCTAGGAGGCCCATCGAGAAGATCTGACCGTGATAATCCAGAGCATTATCAACCGCATCGAAACTCACAGCGTTTTTTATGATCCATTCCTCGACGACACCAAAAAAAACGTCCGATACCTTCTTGAGATTAATATTCAGGAATCCGACGATGAGGGAACTGGATAATCCAAACAGCGAGCAGCCGAACGCGATACCCATGCCAGATAGCGGAATCTTGAGGCTATCCTTTAATTTCATGAAGGAAGCGGAGGCATCGGCACTTTCTATCCCGAGATTGTCTATGATATTCGCGACGTTCCCGATGGTGTGTGATAATCCCCAAAACGTTCCCAATAGCCCCAGAAAAATGAGGATGCCAGAGATGTATTTTGGGATAGCTGAGAAGTCGTCCATCTTTCGTTCTATGCTGGCTAGGATAGTCTGAAGCTTGGCCTGAGACACGATCTTATGATTCTTCGAGACGTATATATGAATGGGTTTTAGAAATTTTAACCTATTGAGTTCGGCTTTCGACAGCGCATCGAATTTCATTAATTTTTTGTATTCTTTGTTATATTTTAAAATTCCATAGTAAATAAACACCACCCCCGAGAAAAAACTCAAGAAAATTACGGAGTTTATCTGAACATTATATAGGAACGCACTCTTCAAAACATCGAACAGAAAAAACGCTAGGGTGAGGATGGACACAAGGAACGCAGAAATGCGGATAAGGCAGAACTTTGCCGAATCAAGAATCATAGAAACCAATCGCGCTCAGTGTTGACCATACGGATTCATACTATACGATCGCAGAGTTTTTTACCAGTGGGAGTAAGCCTTCCTCCCCCCAGAGCCACTCTACTGATACTTTCTTGTTATTCTTTATCTCTTCTTTAGTTAAAGGAGTTTTCTTACTTCTCTTCTATACATAATTTATTGTTTCTTCTTCATGGTTACCTTGGTAGCTAAACCTTGCCCTTATTGTATTACACTTTTTAGTTTTCTTTATCTAGATTCGAAAGAGGTCTAGTGTACTTTTAGGAAAACATTGGTGAGAGGTCAGTAGATAGACACTAACGGTTCTGCAAAACATTTGGCTATACCCTCAAGAAAAACGCTTCAACTCTTTTAGACTGGACAATGATTGACAATGAGTCATGTCTAGGGAAAGAGGAGTGATTGAGACATATCCACTATTCACGGCCCCCAGATCCGTATCTAAAGCTCTGCTGTCCTCGTTCTTTCTATATTCTGCTGGGCCAATCCAGAAATATGGCTCGCCCCTCGGATCGAAAGACATAATCACATGATCATCGATGGCTCTGGTTCCCTGGCGCGTCACCAAGATTCCTTTGACATCCTTTGGGTCTATAGATGGGAAATTGACATTCAGCAGCACATGGTCTGGGAACGTGAATTTGCCAACGATAAGCTCGATGACGATGGGTGCGAATACCTCGGCCACTCCCCAATCGATGCTTCCATCCTTTCGCACATTTTGACTGAAGGCTATGGCCGGGATCCCCAAGAGGGCCGCTTCCATGGCGGCGGCCACCGTCCCGGAATACGTGATATCCTCCGCCAGGTTTGAGTCATAATTAACTCCAGAGAACATATAGTCGGCCTTCTCGATCATGATGTGACGCGCCGCCATGACGACGCAATCAGTCGGTGTTCCATTGACAGAAAACCGATTGTTGCCGCGATCGGTTAGTCTCAGTGGCGTCTTGAGTGTCAGTGAGTGCCCCGTGGCACTCATGTTTGTATCAGGCGCCACGACGGTTACATCATCCGTAATTTGCCGTGCGACTTTTTCTAGGACCGCTAACCCTGGTGCCCCTATCCCATCATCATTACTCAATAACACTCTCATATCATTCTCCAGATAAATATTTCACTATTAGATTCAATTTCAAAAGTCCCGTCCGAGTTAAGATTACATTATCGCCTCTCAACATTATATATGAATTTGCCAGAAGAGATTGAATTTTATTATCGATTCCGTGTTTTTCTCTTAGCTCTGGACTAATGTTTCCCATGTCCAATCCAGCCGCCGATCTCAGCCCCATAATTAATCTTTCTTGAAACTCTTCTTCCGCGCTCAAGTACTCAACATCAAGGATAGCACTCCCCGAGGCCCATGTTAACCACTCTTGTATCTCAGAAGCCTGAGCGATCGCGATTTTCTTCCCGTTAAGCCGTACTCTGCTGTGGGCCCCTGGCCCCACTCCGTAATAATCTTCATATTTCCAATAGGACATACTGTGCCGACACTCGAATCCCGGTCTCGCGAAGTTGGAGATCTCATAACAATTAAATCCGGCACCCTCTGTGGTCTTAATTGTCTCTTCAAGGAAGATACTGTCGCCATTGGGCCGAGATAATATCCCGGAATCGATTATATCCTTCATCTTGGTGCCTTCTTCAATTATGAGTTCATACAATGAAATGTGCTGTATCGGCCATCTCAGAACCTCCCTCAGTTCCCCGAGCCAATGCGACAACTTCTGACGAGGCCTATTATAGATCAAATCGACCGAAATGTTCTGAAAAATCTCGGCCATTTCGAAGACGGATTCCATGGCCTCGGCGGCCGTATGAATACGTCCCAGCATCTTGAGATCATCATCAACGATGGACTGCGCTCCAATCGATAGCCTATTGATACCGGTACTCCCCAAGGATTTAGAGATGGTCTTCGGATTGGCCTCGAGAGTTATCTCAGGATCAGTCACCGTGAAGTGCAGATGGATCGTCTCCAATAACTCCATGATGAAATGGCGTGGGAGGAGGGTAGGGGTTCCGCCCCCAAAATATATGCTCGTAATTTCTTCGGATCTATAGTAGATATCCTTGAATTGTAAGAGTATTTTCTTGTATAAGAGAAGCCAATGATCGTAATCAATGTGTGACGGACTAATTACACTGTTAAAATCACAGTAATGACACTTCGAAATACAAAACGGCCAGTGTATGTAGATGGTACTCATTTATACTCACGCAATTCAATAAACACTTAGGTGCCTATTAAATTTAATGTCGAAAAAAACTGGCCGAAGACGGCTTCTGAACCAATTTTTTACTTTGATTAACACATTAATCACAATGACTGCCAAATGGGTTAAGCATATGATTCGTTTTGTTTTAAGATTCTCTCGTTTCTTCCAGCCACCGCAATATGCTAGTCTTAGAGACAAACCCAGTTTTAGTACCGATTTTTTGTTGATCCTTCAAGAGGATGAGAGTCGGCAGAGTCTGAATTCCATACTCACTTGCGGTCTCCTGCGCTTCATCTACGTTTATTTTTAAGATCGTGACGTCTACCAACTCTCCTGCCAATTCATCCAACACGGATCCAAGCATTCTACACGGTCCGCACCACGGGGCCCAAAAATCTAGTAAGACTAGCCCACTGTTGCTGATGGGTTTATCCCGCTCTGTCAGTTCGATCATGCCAATTCTATCCCTCAGCTTTCAATTTTTCGATTTCGGCGGCAACCAATTCCGTCGTGATTTCTCGCAAATTATTGGCGATCCATTGCTTGATTACTTCCGTCGCGATATCTTCGAAGAATTTACACATCACTTCTTTTTCGATATTCTTTTTACTACCACTACTTCCCTTTTCCTTCCCGTATGACTTTAATGCATCGGTTAACTTATCGAATGGGCCACTCTTCTTGGGCGCAATATTGGTCAAATCCTCGTCCAGATCACTTTGCTCGGTATAACGTATCTGATCAAACGCGGCCTGGGTTTGTGGTGGCGGAAGATCGATGGCTCCCGATGGTGGCATGACGCCGGCATTGGTGACCACATAATCCTCGCTAAGGCTAATCACATTATCGTCATCGATGGAGCCACTCGATAATCCTGACTGATACGCCTGAGATTGCCGGAAATCCAACTCATCCCCGTTAATTTTTTCTGGACTATCGGCAACCTCTTCGGCCACATACTTCCTGATGGACAGCAAGATATCTTCCATCGACATCTCGTCGACCTGGCGCTTCCCACCGCCTTTACCGTTAGGTAAATTCATCGTTCCATCTCCATAGCAACCCAAACCCCCTCAAATTAGAGCTTACCCTTGGTATCGGCATAATGTTTCCTGTAATCAAACTCGGGAGTATTCAACTTCAGGTACTTCGCATTCAACCGACCAAGTAAGGCATTCGCCGCACATTGGCTAACAAAGTATTCTTTTTCCGCGGTTATGACAAGGAATTTTGCCTCGAACAATTCCTGCTGAGCTTTCAAGACATCGTTCGTTATCTTCAGGCCAGCCTTATGTTCTTCCTCGGTGACACGTAGAGCAAGTTCTCTCGCCTTGACGGCTTCCTTTGCCGACGCCAGATTACTACGAGCAGCACGCAGATTTGCCCACGTTGAATTGATCTTAGTCTTAGTCTCTTCGATGACCTTTTCTTTTTCTACGGCCGCCTTGGTCGCCGCTTCAATTGCCTGTCTCCGTTCTGATCTACCAATCCCTCCGTCGTAAATCGGAATCGTAGCGGAGACGGTGAAAGTATGCTCCATCGAATTTCTAGATACGTTACTTCCATACTTCGTTCCTGATCGACCGAGCGAGTACTCCGCCCCGAAGGATGGCAATAGCTTAGAGAGTGGTTTACCAACCGCTTCTTTTGCAGATGACAAGCTATCACTTGCCGCGATAATGTCTGGGTTATATTTTATGGCTAGATCAATTCCCTGTTGGAGCGACATCTTATCGTCAAACAACTTTTCCGGGGCATCCAATTTTCTCGGCAATTCGAAACCAGTTAATTCTTTAAATTTAGCACGTAGAGAACTGTATTCAGCCTTGGCTTTCTCTAATTTTGCCTTAATCTCCGCACATCCGGCAGAAGCCTGAGCGACGTCCAAATACTTTGCAGCTCCCGTCTTGAACATCTCCTGTGCGACCTCTAGGCTACTAAGCCTAGACTTCAACAGAGCTTGGATATGCCGTATTTCTCGCATCTTTGAGTAAATTTCAAAATAATACTCAGCGACTTCTCTGAAAACTTTCTGCTTCGTCGCCTCGAATTTACTCCACATCGCGCGTATTTGTTTATCCGTGCTTTTAAGGGTAGCCGTATCAGACAGCCCATTAAATAAATTCTGGGATACAGTAAGCCTACAACCCGACTTGTTGTGATAAGATTTAGTCTCAGTGCCATTATAAGCAGGCCAGTCATCGTCGTCAACGTGTGAAAATTCAGCCTTTGCCCCTACAGTTGGACGGAAAGCTGCAGAGGCTAGTACCCAATTTTCATGAACATGTTTTAAGTCACTCTGAGTCATTAAAATTTCTTTATTATTCACGGCAGCTTGAACTAAGGCATTGTATAACGTACTGTCCTGGAAAGATTTCAGTCTCACTTCTGACGTATCTTCATCTGAAATATCGTCAGATTCCTGTTCTTCCTCCTCACCGTCAGGGGAACCATCATCTGAAGATTCCTGGTCTTCCCCATTACCGGCAGATGGAACTTCTTCAGCAGGCTCTTTGGGAGCTGGCTTATCGGCTGCCATTCCTGGGAACGAAAGGCCAAAGGCTGAACAAAGGCAGGATAAGAGGACAAATTTTTTTCGGAACATACGAGTCAAGGCACACCAAACAGATGCTATAACATCGAGTAACAGAATAGCACAACGCAAAAAAAATCACATAAAATATGATCCCTTGCCCCGGGCCTTTTAGTCCCCCTACAAATGATGAGTATTTCTCGGATGATCTTATTGTGCAATCAAGAAGACAATGAATCACACATACTCTCCCGGAGGAAAATGATATTGACACGGACTAGATAATAAGTGAGAATAGCTACAAATGTCCTGGAATCACATAGATTAATAGAAAAGATGAATAACGTGTTCACAAGAGTCATCAAATTCTTAGCGATAGTCCTTTCGATCGTAATGCAACCCGCTGTCAGCGTCCAGTTGCTGGATCATGCACGAAGGAACCAAGATTTTCGTCTCTTTGAACAACAAGGACAAACACCTGACGGGATACTCGTGACACATTCAACCAATGCGATCCAGAGTATATACGATTGGTTCGCAACTAATAAGAACCAGACTCAGGACAAACCTCAATTTAAAGTGGGAGCAGATGGGGTAATAACAGTAGAATCTTCCAATCCAACATTTATAGCAGGATGCCCCCTTCTTCAGGGCCAAGAACTCTCAGTAGCTAACTTAAGTTGGATATCTTTTGCCGGTATTATGCCAATACTGCTGGCATCTCAATCAATAAGCACGGATCTCATCCAAACCAAGGTACTTGAGTTCCTAACAAAATGCTTTACAACTAGCACCTCATCAAATCCCTCCGCAAAAAAATCCGATGATATAATTTCCCAGGTCAGACAAAACGTTGAAGCATGGATAAGAATAACTAATTTTACAGAACACATGGGGAAGGGCACACTGGTTCAGGCACGGATTTCCCCCCCACCAAGCAAAGCCCCACCAAGACCTTTCCCGGTTCCTCAAACACAACCTTTCCCGGTTGCTCAAGGAGGCTCAGGCAACCCATCCCAAGGATCAACACCCCCCACCACTCCCCCTGGTATGAATGACCCAAACACTTGGCATGGAAAGGGCAAGCTACCAGCAAAGATAGGAGGTACCACTAGTGTGCTTTTAGTGGATGTGAATAATCCAACGCAACTTGAAGATCAGGTCCTTATTCCATCCACGAGCAATGTTATTGTCTTTTACGGATTCGGATCCGAAACAATTAGTCCAGAATCACAAATTGTTAAAGCTATAAGCGAGACGAGGCGATGTGACCAAGATTCGACAATCCTGCTGCTGTCCGAAACTCCGGAACAACAATGGAAGTTTACAAACCTAAATGCAAAAACATTACCATTGGTTCCCTTACCCATAGAAAAAGGGCAAGCATCTCGAGGTTTTCACCCCCTCCATCCAAATTCCCACTGTAATGAACAGTGGGTTTGCGGTATAGTTCCGGATGTTAGCAAAACGAATATTCCTCCCATATGCCTTAACGAAGTCATCAACCATGACGGGACAGCCGATAGAACACTAGTATTCTTTAATCCAACTCGACAACCGGTAGACGATCTATTGAGGACATTTTTAGAGAAAATGTACCCGTCCGGAATATCAGCTCTACGAATCCTCGTCTTTAATTTGATTGCCAAATCGATAACTCAATTAAGATACAACTCACAAACAAGGAATTGGGAAAAAATTAACTCAACTAAATGGGATGACATCAGTACAGTCGTAAGTATTCCAACATGGTAAAATTAACCCATTTGAGGGGCAGTAAGATTGGATATATTAATATCAAAAGCACAAATTGAATCAGAAGTCGCCTTCGGCTCAATTTTTCGACTACAGCTCTTTGCCTGCGCGACGTTGCTCCTGACCTCAATTCTTTCGATGACTGGGTATACACTTAACCGTTGCAATGGCCAAAACGTTCTATGTAAGATTTATCAAGAGTGGTCTCTGTGTTTTTGCTTATGGTTTCCATAATATAAATTATAGGGACGTTTTTAAAAAAGGACTTTGGCCATGATAGAACGGACTCTTTCGATCATTAAACCGGATGCGACACTTCGCAATATTACTGGGGAAATAAATAGTCTCATTGAAGCAGCAGGATTTAGAATAATTGCTCAGAAGAAATTGATCTTAACGCTTGATCAAGCCAAGAAATTCTACGATGTCCATGTGACGAAGCCATTTTACAATGACCTGTGCGAATATCTCAGTTCCGAACCAGTGGTTGTTCAGGTTCTGGAAAAGGAAAACGCCATAGAAGAATATCGGCAATTGATGGGTGCGACCAATCCGGCCAACGCGGTTGAAGGTACCATCAGGAAAAGTTACGCCATCTCAATTGGACAAAACTCCGTACATGGCTCGGATGCAGTGGAAACAGCCGCAAAAGAGATTAGCTTTTTCTTCAGCGAAGTGGAAATCGTGGGCTAGGAATTTAGATCCCAGAGCAACTTATCGCCCTGCCCTACCCTGTTCCATTCGGGCGCATTGTCGAAAAAAATTGCGTGAATCTATCCAGTAATGGAAGTCCCGCCGTCCAGCTTTCTAAAGATAACATTCAGGCGCTGCCATGAGAAAGCGTTCATGGCCGGACTTCCGGCGATGCGTTTCCCATTTTCAACGTTTTGCATGACGCCGGATTGGGCCGCGATGGAGACTCTATCTCCGATAATGACATGGCCAACGATTCCAACTTGTCCACCCAGCATGCATCCCTTCCCGAGGGTCGTACTCCCGGCGATCCCCGTCTGTGCGGCGATCACACAGTAATCTCCGATTGCAACATTGTGAGCGATATGTACCATATCATCAATCCGCACGTTATTCCCGATGATCGTATCGTCCATACTTCCCCTATCTATCGTGCAATTCGCGCCTATTTGAACGTTATTTCCAATGAGTACGCGACCAATCTGTAGAACATCGACCAGTCCATTTCTGCCGATCTGGAATCCGAATCCCTGCTGCCCTATCCTTGCTCCGGCCTTGATATAGGCATTATCTCCGATCTTGGCGAACGATATCGTGACATTTGGCTCGATATGTGCATTCTTTCCGATTTCGACGCCACGTAGTATCGAGCAATTGGGACCAATGAAGGACCCGTTCTTGATGATGACATCTTTACCTATCGATACGAAGTCTGAAATATAACATCCATCACCGATGACGGCACTCCCAGAAACCGAGGCTTTCTCCGAAATATACGGCCGAGATCTATCGTGATCCGTTTTAATCGCGTAGAACTCACGTAATAAAATGGCGAGAGCGAGGTATGGATCTTCGACGACGATGGCGTGTGTATGCTCAGGCAACAGAGATGAATATTTACTTGAAATTAAACATGCAAATGCCTTTGTTTTGGATAGTTCATCTATATACTTCGCATTATGAAAAAAAGTGATATCAGAATCAGTGGCCTGGTCAAGACGTCCTATATCCTGGATAACGAATCCAGGATCACATCGTTCAGGAATATCGATCGCCAATAACTCGCAGATCCTAGCCAACGTTATTGGGGCACGTCTCTCGTAAAAATTGGTATCAATCATGTGTAGATAATTCCTTTAAATCAACCTCAGGTAATACTTCGTTCATTTTCTGCACCACCAAATCTGTTATATCGAGTTCTTTGATATTATAAAAAACCAGAATAGCATCCCGCGTTCCCTTGCTCAACACAATACTCAGCTTCAATGATTTCGATATACTTTCTATGACCCCCGCAAGTTTAGTTTGAATATATTCCGTAACTTTCAGATCCGTATCTTTGATGGCTTGAATCTCGACATTATATTTCGAGGAAATATCAGTCCATTTAGATTCTATCTTGGCCATGTCCTTGAGTTTCTGTTTTTGAGGAAGAGTTGAATCGTTTTTTACCTTATCATATTCTGTCTTCATCTCAGATTCAGAATCTCTGACACGAGAAAAAATGGAGGACATTAACTCCGATAGCTTTTCGTGGGCCTTGAAGCAGGTGGCCTCCATCTTGAGTTTATGCCCATCTATGACCCCAATCCCACTAGGATACCGGGCATGGGCTACGGATGGAATACGCGGATCATTAGTTCTGGTCGTGAATCCCAAAAACATAAGCAATAATCCAAACGCACCAAAAGTAAGCAAAATGTATCTCTTGAATTTAACGCTGTACATCAGCAATCTAAAACAACGAGCTCAATCCCCTCGGTGAATGAAAGCATATCTCATCAAACAATACCAGTACAGAAAATTGTGCCGTTGAGACCACCACATGATAGCTCGGACCCAACTTCCAACAGCGCCGTTTAGTTCCCAATATAATCAATCCATTTACCAGCCACATAACTGTTATATTATAGCTAAATGCTTTGTAACCCAACTATATCTCGTATAGTTAAATGCAACTATTATGAGGCCGTCATATGGTTTGGCGAAATATAAAGCCTGGAAACGCAGAAAAATTATTTCTTGAAAATTAACGTATTATTAAGCTTTTTATGCTATTTTAAGTATACACCGTCCCTAACCCCCACCCACCCGGGGATTCTCGCACAACTCGGTTAATAATACGTTAACGGACGATTACTCAAGGGCATATGCCACCAATACTGATCCAGATGAATTAGATCTCACGTAAAAATTGGCTCTGAAGCCGTCTTCGGTCAATTTTTTTCGATATTAAATTTAATAAGCACTTAGGTGTTTATTGGATTGCACTAGACGGGGATTCTCGCACATCCCGGTTAATAATACGTTAAC
>JAIRNI010000009.1 GCA_031258145.1 Holosporales bacterium | reverse complement strand
TGATCTTCTATACATAATTGATTGTTTCTTCCTCCTTGTTACCTTGGTAGTTAAAACTTACCCTTCCCTTATTGTATTACACTTTTTAGTTTTCTTTATCTAGATTCGAAGGAGGTCTAATTTTATTCTTTCTGGAATATCGTATTGCCCTCGCTGAAGCACGAGACATACATCGCGAATATTATGCCTTTTGCGTCGCTTTGGAATGAAACATATTCTTCGGCATCGAAGAAGTGTGGGCATATGTTCTTACACGGAAATTTGAAGACATCGCCATTGACGTGCTCGAGTTTGGTTTGATGCATTCCATTACTCAATGTCAGTTCATTTCCTTTGGATGTTATTTTAATTTCGCCATAAATGGGGCTAGTGTACGTCCCGACATATGCATTCCCCCTCCTCATGGGAGTGGGATTTTTCTGAGTCATGTTATCATCGAAATACTTTTGTTTCCCCCTTATGAATTTCTTTCTATTTAATTCTTCCGATACCCAATCGATCTTCGTGAACGAATAGCACAGATCCAAAAATTGATTGACCATATATTCGGCGAACATCGTATGTGATACTCCGCCAAAATTGCCGACGAAACCTATGGCGATGTCATCATCCAAAGAGTACGCTATAAATGCGCAGGCGCCGTATATTCCTCCCATATGAAATAAGATATTATGCGGATTCTTGCCATTATCAGAGTACTTTCCAATGAACGTGCCGATTCCATAGCCCAAGCCATCCCTGTCATACCGGGACTTCACGAATGTGACGTCGTCTTCTTTGATGTGTTTTATTTGGACTACTGGTGTCGTGATTTTGGCGAATGTTTCTTGCGAGACGATTTGTTGTCCATTGAATGTTCCGCCATTCGCCAGCATTTGCACCCATTTTGCGAAATCATTGGCCGAGAAGCTGACTCCGGAAGTCGCCGGGAATTTATGGAAAATACCGATCTCTGGAAGGATTAATGTACTATCTCTAAATCTAGAATGCCCGATGACGATTTGTTTAGAATCGTGGATCAGTGGTAGTGTAATCAAACGCCACGCCGCCTTGAAGAATCCGAGTTTCTTGCGATCATAATCAAACCGTGAGAGTAGATATTTAAAATACCCAAACTTGCTGGCTTCATAACTCAAGCAAATTGCGCTAGATTCTGTTAGACCCATCTTATCGAACAGGTATTTCTGAACTACATCTTCATACTTTTCTCCCGTGGCTGCCTCGATGACGTCTCCGATGACCCCGAAGACTATGTTCTGATACCCGTAACACTTCCTGAATTCCCCGGGCTTCTGCTTTAAATGTCTGAAGGCATCGAGGATCTTCTGTTTATCATAACACCCAGCGAATAAGGAATCGGCCGAGAAATGCTTGTATCCAGAGCTATGGGAAACGAGATCTAATATCGTCATTTCATTCGATAATTCTTCTGAGGTCATAAAGAAGTTGGGCAAATATTTCCGGACCTTATCTTCCCAGTGGAGTATTCCGGCGTCAACCAAAGCCCCCACCAGTATTGCCGTAATGTTCTTCGTGATCGAAGAAATGGGAAAGACGGTGCTGTTCGTAACTGGTTGTGGCGCATTAGAATCGTAGGTAGTCTTCCCATACGATCCAATGTGAATTATCTGCCCCTTACGGGCCACCACAAACATGCATCCAGGAATATCGGTTTTCTTCAGGCCATCAACAACGATCTTTTCCAGCTGCTTGGCACACTGCTTAACATGTGAATCCGAGATTCCGCAATTCCCGGCTCCGAACGAGAAGGATAGAGCCACCAGAGCCAGGGCGAAATTCCTTAATAGACTTCCCCCGGAACTCTCCCGAATAAGGCCTATCTGTATTCCCCTGTCTCTTTGCCACCAATCTCGAAAGAGGTCTAATATTTTTAGCATCACGCTCCCCAAATTAACCATTTGTTAACTATTAGTTTTGTTAACTATTAGCATAAGTATACCAACACCGCTGGTATGGAGCAACCTTTTTGAGGGGTAATTGTTGATGGTCCACGGAGTGAAGAATACATTGATCATATGTCTCACCATTCTCATCTCTTGTGTTTTGTTTATATCGTACAATGAATATACGAATAGATATACCCTCGTCGCCACTCAGGATAATTCGTTATACATATTCGATAAACGCAGCACGGTCTTGAATCGATGTTCCGCGAAGGGGTGTGAGCTCATCGAAACCAAATTACCTTCCAAGGTATTCTTCCCTTTACTCCCCGACTCATCCCCCAGTAAGCTATTCGATGGACAGAAAAATATGAGTGACGCCCTGACGACGGCGGAGGCCGTTAAAGGCGAACAAACGGCAGGTGCATCAAGGCAAGCCGCATGGGCGAAGGGCGAGAAAGTAGAGTCTCCATCAGTCCAGAACAAAGACGCCGATGACGACGATTTCGTTGAGTAACACCGCATTCATGGAGCTGAATATTTTGTAACCACGTAAGTGTTTATTGAAATGCGCGAGTATAAAATCACCCGATTCCCTGAGGAGCAATAAGTGGAAGCTTCCTACTCTGCCTCAAAAGCGTCGTGGATAAACTCCTCGATCTGAGCCACGGT
Organism: Holosporales bacterium; assembly: GCA_031258145.1. Taxonomy (GTDB): domain Bacteria; phylum Pseudomonadota; class Alphaproteobacteria; order RUG11792; family RUG11792; genus JAIRNI01. The sequence goes on along the minus strand of JAIRNI010000009.1, from coordinate 17,703 downwards.
TTCCAGGCTACGAACCCTGGCGTCGGGATAGGACCTCTTCATCATTGTCGATAGGGTACGCCCCGGGGCAATTTCCACTACCTCGCTAATTTCCGCGTCGTTGTATAGTAAATCTATGGTCTCGCGCCATCTCACCCTCCCCGTCATTTGGCTGACCAAGCAACTGTGGAGTTCATCCTTTGAGGTCAACGGTAACGCCGTTGTATTCATGATGACTGGGACATTACAATCGTGAAACTCCGCTTCTTCCAGTAATATCTTATCGAATTCGATGGCGGCTTTGCCCATTATGGGGCTGTGAAATGCACCCCCTACCTTGAGCTCGATCGCCTTGATTACTCCGTGATTCCTCGATTCCTCGCTGACTGTCATGACGGCGTCTCTATGACCACTGATGACCACCTGTTGCGGCGAGTTATCATTCGCCACGACACACATGTTGCGGCCGTCATGATACGGCTCAACTAAATTGTCTATAACATCGGCGCCCACGCCCAAAAGGGCTACCATAGCGTAATCCTCGCCGCTGGAGCACGCGGATTCCATGAGTATACCGCGTAGTTTGATTAACCTTGCGGCGTTCCCAATGGATAATGCCCCCGCTGCACATAACGCCGTATATTCACCAAGTGAATGCCCAGCGAAGTATTTATTATCGTGCAAATTATATCCGTATTCCTGCTCGAGGATTATCACGCAGGCCATACCAGTCGCGAAGATGGCGGGCTGGGCATTAGATGTTTTCGTTAGCTCCTCGATGGGCCCATCACTTATCAGTCTGGAAATCTTGAACGATATCGCGTCCTCGATCTCATTCATGACCTCCCTTCCAGATCGGTACCCATTGACCAAAGCATCGGCCATGCCGATCTTCTGTGATCCTTGACCGGGGAAGATGAGCGCTCTAGCCATCTACCCAGCCCTCGAATGGTTGCGTTTCCTGCGATCCGCTGCTCGTCTTGAGCGGCCGTATGATCTGTAAGTCTAGTACAGCTCTGCGCCTGCGCGACGGGTCTCCTGCCCTCAATTCTTTCGATGACTCGGTATAGTACGCGCCAGAACCCTTAACGATCACTTGCGCAGTTCCAGACGTTTGATCAAGCTTAGATACCGCGCCTCGTTGCCAATCTTCAGATAATCCAAGAGGCGACGACGTCTGCTGACTAGAGCCAGCAATCCCCTCCTCGTATGCAAGTCTTTCTTGTGGATTTTCACGTGTTCCGTGAGGTTCCTGATACGCTCTGTCAGAATCGCGACCTGGACCTCAGGGGATCCGACGTCTCCCTCATGTATTGCAAATTCTTTAATTAAACTTTTTTTTCTTTCCGCTTTAACCGACATCTAGAACTACTCCTTTTTCCCAAAAACCAGTATTCGCTTTGGCACGAGGACATATTTTTCATCATCACAAATCCTATCAACGATTCCCCAAAAACCGCGGCTGGATGATGCCAGAACTATCCCAGGCTTCAGCGTTCTATTGACCCCACAGACCACGGAACGACCAAGAGACAAATCATCGGCCTCACGTTCCGATACGAAGAAGACAGGGATGTCGTCTAGTACATCTTCGAATGAAATCAACACATCATGGATATTGTCCTTCTTTTCCCGGAGTTTGTCAATCGTGATGGCGTCCCCCACACAAAATTTCCCATCCATTACCCGGCGCAGAGAGGTGACGTGCCCAAAGGTTCCAAGCGCATGCGAGATATCCTCCGCTAGAGATCGAATATAAGTCCCTGGAGATACGGCTGCCCTGAGCTTTAAGGAGCCATTCTCCAGATCACTCAGGATACAGATGTCAAATATATTTACCAACTTACTCTGAAGTTCTGGAGACTCCCCACGACGGGCCATCCTATACGCAGGAGTTCCGTTTATTTTGACGGCAGAAAAGGGATGCGGCTTCTGATATTGCTCGCCAATGAAATTTTGAATAACCCGTTCTATATCACTCAGGCTGGGGATGAGCGGATTCGTCGTCAATATTTCCCCGGTATTATCTCCAGTATCAGTCTTGATTCCAAACTTCATCTCAAAATCATAGATTTTCTTCGAGGTATTGATGAAGGGGATGATCTTGGTTCCAGCATTTATGGCGAGTGGCAAGACTCCAGTTGCAAGGGGATCGAGAGTGCCAATGTGCCCGATCTTCTTGATTCCCAAGATGCGTTTACAGAGCGTCCCGGCGAAGGTTGAGGACATCCCGGCCGGCTTATCTAGCAAAATGATTCCGTTAGACATCGTTCGTAACTCTCCAGAATGGGTTAACCATCTATATCCAGCCCCCAAAAAGCTTGATGGTTCATAATCCGGTGCTCGAATGCTCACGTACCTTCAGGTACGCTCCGCTTCCAAGCTCCCTTGTCTCCTGCCCTCCGTTCTTTTGATGACTGGATATAGGTATTATATTTCTTATTTTGTCTATTGCCAATTGCTTCATTGCTTGGTTTATTTTGCTAATTATTCTTGGCCTAAATTTAAATAAATTGCGCGAGTATAATTTATGCCATGATGATCTCACGAGGAATATTTAACGAAACATGATTACTTTTAGCAATAAATTGGCAAGGAATCAAGAGATACATTCTGAAGATTTTCAAAGCATTCCACTATACTTTTTCAATCGACCAATTAATTTGATTATTGAAAGAAGCATTACAACAGACTTCTATCATCGGATAATATGGCCACGATTCATCGGTTATGAAAACTTCACAGTCTTTATTGTGTGGCGAGATGCTGAAGATATACTCACAGTTATCGATCGTCAGCAAAATACTCCTCGAATGTATTTTCTTTAAAATAACACTTTTATTCAAAATGAATCTAGAATAAATATGAAATGATCCTGATACGTAGACAGCATCGGTACCGCTCACCTGCTCCTGATTGATATTTATTTCAATCTCACGTTTAAAGGTAAAGTCGAAGTAGTTATTCTTTTGCGCAACTTCCCCCGTGAAAAGTAATCTATTATGATCAACACTTCGATTAGAGAAATATGTTGAACGTTTCCCGATTTTAATGCGCATCCCGTTGAACAGCACCGATACATCAGCCAATTTAATGGGCCTCTTTATTCCAAAACTCGCCTCAAAATCAAAGATGTTCAAACCAGGTTCAGACGGTGGACTAAAATGAGATTTCACATATCGTGGCGCGGTATTCACCATGAGGACGATCTTTTTTGTTGATAATCTCATGAATCCAGCCACCGTCTTCTCTCCGCTTTTCTTGGATTCAACGACGGAGAGCGCCGTATCGATCAGTTGACGACTCGGCACAATCGCCAGTTCCTTATCGTCCTTACCTCCAATGTGACCGGATATTTCTCCATCTCCAAGTCTGAAGAACCTAACACAAGCGGCCATCTCAGATAAAAGATCAGAAAAAACGTGTTTCGGTAAGTCGATACCAAGATTCCTCGCCATAAATCTGATTTCAACGAAGCTCCTAAATGCATTAAAGTGATCAACTGGATTGTGATTTATTAGCATCCCTGATTGGTCGAACCATTCATTCGCAATTTTCCCAATTTCTTTTGTGACTTTCCTGATCTTTGTCGTCTGCATGTTCTTCATCGAACAAAGACAAATGAATATCGCCTTCAAGGCCATAAGTTTTGATAGTGGATTTAGCTCGGCCGTATAACACTTCCAAAGATGAGAAAATTGCTCTGATAGAGAGGATAGGATCTCTTTTTGTACGGAATCCGGAGACCCCGACGCAAAAAAAGAGTAAGAAAAAATCCAATTAATAATTCTTTCGGCAGTGATGAGGGTGGACCATCCATCGGTATTCAACCAAAACTTTTTGGTACAGCGATAGTTATCGATGAATGCTAGAATAAGATTCCTGGTAAATCTCATGCTGTTATTGCCACCCACAGCCTGCAGATCCCTTATCCACGCAAAACAAAACGCATACTTTACGTGATGCGCCCCCGGATTGTATTTACCAGTGAATATCTCAGATAGGTCTACGGAGAATTCGGAATCCCGCATGGCTCCATTGAGGATGTCTTTACCGATATCAGAGTTCCCAGACCACGGATCCGTCATGAACTTCGTCGGTATGAAATTTCCATCGTGGCGATCAAGAGAGAATCTGTAGAATACGCTATTACGCATAAAATCCACTTTCTGTAAAGCATAGGCTCTCTTAATGTTTTTCATCATCATCAATAAAACATATACTCTGGCGTCTCATAGCGGATTGCCCAGCCATATCGGATTTTTGAAGTATTCAAAGTAATCTTGCAAAATACTGGTGATGCATGTCAAGGCTATATGAATACCAGCTCCATGGCATATGCGTGGATGGTTCTAGGGGGGACATAACCTATCAAAAGTACAAATGGTCCCGAACTTCCCTAAATAACGAGCATTTTATAGACTCTAGAATGAACATATTGTATCATAAATAATAGACAGAGATATAGCCAAATGTTTTGAAAATCCGTTAGTGTCTATCTATTGACCTCTCGACAATGTTTTCCTAAAAGTGAGTTGTGTTTTGTTAAGGGGGACGTTAAAGAAACGAGTGAGAAGCGTAGCGGATACTTTTGATCAATTAACAGATGCCATCAAACTTGTTTGACACAAACTAGCAGTGAGGTAGGAGATATGGTTGATTTCCGAAGTATTTAGCTATATAATGAGTGGGACGCTCCTAGTTCTTGCAACTGGACAACGTTTTATAACTCTCTGGGCAGGGGTGTATGCTACACTACCCTAGTTACCGCTTTATTTAGATTAATGAATCGATGGCCAGTAGAAAGAATGCACTTCCCATCACTAGAAAAGAGGATTTCTCGGCTTGGTATCAGGCCGTCATCGTCGGCGCGGATTTGGCCGAAAATTCCTGTGTGAGGGGGTGTATGGTCATCAAACCGTATGGGTATGCCATATGGGAACTGATGCAATCTATTTTAGATTCTAAATTTAAGGAGCTTGGACATACCAACTGCTATTTCCCGTTGCTGATCCCAATCGATCTTTTTGAACGTGAGGCTGAGCACGTCGCTGGATTCGCCAAAGAAATGGCGATCGTGACTCATCATAGAATCGAGCTAAAGGATGGCAAGTTAGTTCCCGCATCACCACTCGAGACTCCCTTGGCCATTAGACCCACCTCCGAATTGATCATCGGAGAATCGATGGCACGATGGATTAAATCATACCGTGATCTCCCGGTCCTCATCAATCAATGGTGTAACGTCATGCGGTGGGAGATGCGGACCAGGATGTTCCTAAGGACATCGGAGTTCTTATGGCAGGAAGGGCATACCGCCCACGAGACCGAAGATGAAGCCCGGAGAGAGGCCAAGACCATGCACGGTGTATATTATTGGTTCATTCATGATGTCTTGAAGATAGCCTGCATTCCGGGCAAAAAACCGGATCATGATAGATTCGCTGGCGCCGTCGATACTTTCTCGATAGAAGCCATGATGCAGGATGGAAAAGCATTGCAGGCAGCGACTAGCCATTATCTGGGGCAAAACTTCGCGAGGGCAATGGATATCCGGTTCCAGGGGCGAGATGACAAACTGCATTACGCACACACGACGTCCTGGGGATCGACGACGAGGATGATTGGCGCCCTGATCATGGCTCATTCGGATGATGACGGCCTAAACTTGCCCAGTGAAATAGCGCCATACCACGTCGTTATTATTCCACTTTTGAAGGGGCTTGGCCGGGATGATGAGATCATTAGTTATTGCCGTGATATTAGAGAAACGATCGGTGATGCGGCGAGAGTGTTTATTGATCCCAAAGAAATAGAGCCGCAGAATAAGAAATGGGATTACGTGAGGAAGGGCGTACCATTCATCTGTGAGATCGGAATCAAAGAACTCGAGGGGCAGACCGTGAGCATCACGAAACGAGCCAGTAATCTCGAGAAGGCGCAAATGGAACTGAGCATCTTCAAGCATCAAATAAAAAATATGTTGCAAGAGCACGACGAATTACTTCTGCAAAAAAGTGAAGAATATTTTAGAGCGAACGTAAGGGCCGATATTAGGACCTTCCCTGAACTTAAGGCTCTCTTTCAGACTGAGAATAAGTTTGTGATGGTTAAGTGGTCTGGCTCGCCTCAGAAAATCGAATTGTTGGATGAGATAGGAGTAACCATACGGTGCATCCCCTTCCGGCAAAGTAATGCCAAGGGGAAATGTATTCTTACAGGAGAAGATGCGTGTACTGACGTGGTTCTCGCGAAGAGTTATTAAATTTCTGCCGGGATATAATTTGCGCATGTAAGTGTTTATTAAATTGCGCGAGTATAATCCACATATCAATTATAATGGGTGTCAATTGGATTAAGTATATCAGGATCTGCATTTAATGTGGACCATTTAAGGTGAATTGTGGTATAATGAACGCTGATGGTGCTCTGAAGTCGGGTAGATCGTATGAATTATTTTAGAAGAGTGTTATTGCCGTTTGTGGCCTTTTTTTTATCGACCTTTTTTTCTGAATCGTATCTCGAGAGGTCTATAGCCGCAGAAGGATCTGGGGAAAAAGGGATGGAACAGAAGATTAAAGAGGCCACGGAGAAGTTCATTAAGACAGAATGGTCAAATGTTCAGAAGGCATTGTCGAATAAAGACCTGGTAGCACTCGGTAAATTTTTTGCTTTCGAGAAATGGAAGGAAGAGTACGGCCTTAATGATGGCAATTTGAAGCAAATATTCGGCTCAACCATACTGCAAGATGTCAGCCAATATAAGTATAACGGCATTGTGGGTGGGAAGATCACCGCTAATTACGTTATTGTAAAGATATCTTTGACAAAGCCTGGAGAAACCGAGCCAACAATAGTAACCGTAACATTTGAAAGAATTAAGGACGGCATCGGGAAAGCCGTTGATATAGAGGCAAATGGAGTATCAGTCAAAACACTTCTAAAAGCGCAATCAGAGACCCAGCAAGCAGCTGCAAAGAAAAAGTGAATAGTTTCTCTGGTGAATTGACTCAGGAGTTAGAAACCGGTAGGGTGGTCATCCAGTATGTATCAGGGAAAAAACACGGGCCAACCAAGTTTTTCGATCACAATGGCCTAGTTCTATCAGAAATCACATACAAAAATGATCAGATCGATGGTGAGGTAAAGCAGTATGGTCAGAGTGGAAGTATTATATCCAGCATCATGTATAGGGAAGGTATCCAGCATGGCCCCTTCATTTCATTCTACGAAAATGGAATGAAACAGATGGAGTCATTTTATTCGGAAGGCAAGATAGATGGGGCATCTGTTATATTTGACGAATTTGGTGATGTGATTAGCAAAACTCAGTACCATGCTGGATTAAAACACGGGAAAAGTGTGGTATATTATCCGAAATCTCAGGGAGGTGGTATTTTCGAGTTGTCTTATTATGAAAATGGGAAACTTACTGGGAATATGTGCCGTTACTATGGAACTGGGGAGATCATGTCTGTGACCCCATATACCGAGGGCAAAGCGCAAGCATACCCCAAAAACTTCTCCAAAACTGGCGAAGAAATATAGGTTTCGCTTAAGAATCACTGGTTACTTGATGCAAACTTTGTGGAGCCTTACTTTGGGCCAATGATCGCGGTTGAGTACTCGTAGCATTTCTCCTTGAGATCTATACACATAAAGCACGAGCTGGTAGGGAACTATGATGGAATTAATCCCGTCTATCATGCGGTTCTGCTCACGAATCACCTCATCCGGGATTCCGGGCGGCCGCACGACATGCCATGATATTTCACAGTCCTCGATTTGTGAGGTATTGGCGCTTTGTCTCAGCAGTTCGGCTATGCTGCTCAGGCAGTTGTCAAAATCGCATGAGTGCTTTTCTCCTACGTTCATACTGAAGTTTTCTAAGAGTGCTTTTTGATCTTCTCGCTCTTTAGTTGTTAGATGATGTTTAGCAAAGGCAGGGAGGAAATAATGAACTTCACCTGGGGGATCATCAGGCGGAATCGCGGAATAGCAGTAATTTGCAAGGCAAAAGAAAGCCATGGATCTCATAGCATTGCATCTAAGTAAATATATGCTATTCATCCATCCCCTCCTTAGATTCTTCAATTGCCTCGTCAATAAAAGGCGCTATATGCAATTTACTAATAATTACTTACAAGCTATCCATAATCCCTGCATCTCTACTTATAAGTATTACATATTCTGGCTGATATTACAAGCTTAATACTTATTTTTGCTCAATTACAAGGGATGGATATATCAAATGTACTTACTCGATTTAATAAACATTTACTAGCTTATCGAATTTAATATCGGGAAATTGTTACTTTGTTTAAGACATTCAATCATAATGTTCGCCAAATGATTGGAGTATAACCGCATGCATAGCATTTATGGGGAACTGCAATAGTTTTTTATGGGCACAAATCACCTAAGTGTTTTAAATTGCGTGAGTATAGCAGCCTTACATACCGGATTGTTCTATTATACGGTCTAGATCCATTTTGATTCTCTTACTTGTTTTGGGATCTATTTTAGTCTCCTCCTTTTTTTGTTCATCATTTTTCTTGGGTTTTAGGGTCGCGAGGTCCGTGGCCGTCTGTTTTTTGGGAGGTTTGCGATTCTCGTCAGCTGCATCGTTTCTATGCGGCGGTTCCTCCGAAGGTTCTGCCATTGGCGATTCTCCCAACCCAATATATTCCTCCGGTTTGGCCTCCGTCTTGTTATTCACGGGCTTGTCTATCTCGGGAATGTCTATGTTTGAGAATACGTTATCTCTAACGAAGTTCATGAGGGATTGTTTCTTGAACAAAGTCATGTGAGAAAGGATTTTATCCTGCGCAGAATCTGGTAAAATAATTATGAGGAAATTGGAGATACTAGAGATGACGGGGTAAGTCTTCGATTTCTTGAGCCATTCTGGGACTTCAGACATGAAGCATTGGGTCAAAGTAATGTCAAGAACCGCCAAAATGATGAGCCCCCTAGTGATACCAAAGATGCTCCCCAGCGCCTTGTCTGGGACATTGAGAGCGCTCTTCCGCACGACATTCGAGAAAAAATAATTCAAGAGACTGAGGAGGGTCAAAAATACTATGAATAACACGCAGGACGTGATGAAATCAGCTATAAGGCCATGGCTAATATAACTACGCGCTATGTTCTTGGCGTGTGGGAATGCCCAAACCGTAAAACAGATGGCCCCAATCCACGAGACAACCGATAGAATCTCTCTGGTAGCCCCACGTATCCAGCCAATAACAAACGATACCAGGACCACACATACCACGAACAAATCAATCGAAAAAAGGGAATCAAGATCCATGGCAGGCAACCGTAGCTTCAATCCCCGAATATTCTATCATAGAAACCGTTAGGCGCTCGCTTTTTTCCCGCTCCGCTTTTTCTTTTTGCCTTTGAAGCCGAACATATAAACATATACGACTGGCACTACGAAGATCGTAAATAGTGTCCCGATGGTCATTCCTCCAGATATAACGACCCCAAGTGGTATTCTGATTTCACATCCAGAACCTCTGGCGAACGCCAATGGAAGGGCTCCCAACACCATAGCGCACGTCGTCATCAGAATTGGCCTCAAGCGCATGAGGGCGGCCTCTTGTATGGCCTTTTCAGGCGTTTTCCCTTGCGCCACGAGTTTATTCGCGAAATCCACGATGAGAATACCATGCTTAGTTATTAGGCCAATCAACGTCAAAAATCCGATGTTAGAGAACATATTAATCGTTCCATTTTTTACACAGGTCAGAGTTAGGATTCCTCCCACAAGAGTCAGCGGCACCGTCAGCATTATTATGAACGGGTCCTTCCAGCTCTCAAACTGAGCCGCCATGACAAGGTAAATGAAGCTCAGGGCTAACATAAAGATGAGGAACATCGTGTTCGTTTCTGTGAGATACCTCTTCGTTTCCCCGATGAACTCAACAAACACATCATCTGGCAATGTCTTCTTTGCGAGATCACGGATGATGTTGATCGCTTCTCCGAGCGATGTCTTATCATTCAAAATCGGCATGACGGTGTTCGCGCGTGTCCTGTTGTATCTATGAATCGAAACAGGGCCCGATCGAGCATATACGTTGATCAATTCCGCCACGGGAACGAGCAGCTCCTCTCTCTCGGAAATGGTTTTAATGAATATATCATTCAAATGCTCTGGAGATCTTTTGCGTCCTTCCTCAATTTCCACCTTGACGTCATAAACCTTATTATCTTTTTTGAATTTTGTGGCCACGGTACCCTGAATGAGGCCAGCGATTGTATCCGCAATGATTTTTGGCTCTATATTAAGGGATGATGCTTTATCACGATTAACCTCAATAATATAATCTTCAGCCTCGCTTTTAGCCGTCGTTCTGATACCCTGCACAGTTCCCGTTCCATAGAGTTCTGAAATGAAATTAGCCGTCCAGTCTCGGATCTCTTTGAAAGATTTATTGGCCCTAATGACGAAGGTTACGACCTTCGAACTATCGTCCGAGCCGCCCCTTCCGGAACTAAATTTCACGTCGATACCAGATACCTGATTGCTTTTTTGCTCAATTTCTGCCAGGACTTCTTCCGTCGGTCTATTGCAATCGTTCTTCAATATAGCGATACCATCGAAGGACGGATTCGTGATGGTATACTGCCGGCATTCAACTTCCGGCATACTTCCAACGACCTTATCTATCGCATCGACATACCGTTGTGTATAGTCCAGCGTAGCCGTCTGTGGAGCGTGTCCATCATAGCTGAAATATTTCATATCCTGATATGGCAGTTGTTCACTCGGCATAAAACAGAAGACCATGTATCCGAACGAGGAGAATATTAATGCACATGTTAGAGTCGCTCTTTTATTCTTAAGGACTTTGCCCAATAATTTAGAATACTTATTTTCGATCGCGAGAATAACATCAGAAGCATCGAATTTAAGTAAGAATGCTGCCAGGGCCTGCATAAATTTGCTTTTAACAGCCTTATCATTACCTGTTACGACGAGAGTCCTGGCGCACATCATAGGCGATAAGGTCAACGCCACAAACCCTGATAGGAAAACCGCTCCCGCCAGTGTTATCGCAAATTCCTTGAGATATTTCCCCGTCAAACCCTGCGCCAAAGCGACCGGAGCATAGACGGCACATAACGTCAACGTCATGGCGATGACGGCGAAGCTCACCTCACGCGTTCCCTCGATCGCCGCCTGCAATGGAGATCGCCCTCTTTCTATGTACTTATATATATTCTCCAGAATGACGATGGCATCATCGACGACGAGACCTATCGCTAGCACCATGCTCATGAGAGTCATACTATTCAAGCTGAATCCACATAAATACATAATGAAAAGAGCTCCGATTAGCGAAATCGGGACGGTAATTAGCGGAATTAATGCCGCTCTAAATGATCTCAAGAAAACAAAGACAACCAACACGACTAGCAATATCGATTCGATTATCGTAGAGTAAACCTCATGTAATGATCGTTCTATGAACGTGGTGCTATCATACGCGATACTAAACTTTATAGTATCCGGAACTTGCTTTTTGAGTTCCTCGAATTTTGCTTTCACGCCTCTGGCGACTTGAATCGGGTTGGCCGATGACTGCGATATGACGGACAAACTGACCATCTTCTCGCCGTTAAACCTAGACAATACTCTCTTATTACTCTTATCTAGCTTGGCCTTACCTATATCCTTCAATTTAACGATACTATTCTTTTTGGTGATGATTGGGATTTCATCAAATTCCTCAGCGCTTTGGAGATCAGCTTTCATCGTCACGACGTATTCTCTATCTTTATTGATGATTTTCCCGGCCGGACTTTCTATATTCTGCCTTTTTAATGCATTAATAACATCTATGACCGTTAAATTATAGAATGCCATCCTCCTGGGATCGAGAGATATTGTCATTTGGTGATCACCAGCACCATACACGTCTATTCTGGCGACTCCAGGAACCGCCTCAAACGCGTGGCTTATTTCATTCGTTGCATATACGTATAATTCACTTTCCGTTAATTTATCGCTTATCATCGCGAGCGACATAATGGATTTTTCGTTTGAGCCAGCTTTAGTTAAAATCGGTTCCTGTGCAGCATCGGGGAATCTATCACGCCACTTACTGAGCCTGTCTCTGATATCGTTGGTTGCTGAATCGAGATCACGCCCCTCGGCTATTTCAATGGAAACCTCGCTGACTTCGCTAATACTTTTTGATTCGATCGTCTCTATACCTTCGATTCCAGCGATCGCCTCTTCTATTATACGAGTAACCAGATTTTCTATAATTTCGGGGCCGGCACCAACATATGTCATCTTGATGGTAACGTGATTCTTTTCCATTTTCGGATATTGCCTGACGGGCAGTCTATCACCCGTGACGAGTCCCAACAAAATGACGACTAAAGTGAGAACCCACGCAAAAACGGGCCTTTGTATACAAACTTCAGATAATTTCATTATTTGGCCCCCGCGTTATCTTGCTCAGTTTCCTTATTCTCATTATCATCTGTTTCACTAACATTATCAGTATTCTCAGGTTCGTCCTGTTTATTATCCGAGGAGTCTTCGGAAGCAGATTCTTCGTTTCCCTGCGGTGATGATTCTTCAGAAGCGGGCTCACCGTTATCGCCATCTGTAGAATTAACATTCTGATCCTCGATGCTGACATGATTTTCACTTTCTGCAGATTTGTCTTCAGAATCACCTTCACCGTCTTTTTTGTCTTCTTGTCCGGATTCCTTTGGATTCTCCTGATCCTCTCCTGGAGGGACCGTTTCTTCCTGAGAATCAGGCTTCTTCTTTTGGTTGGGATCATCAGCAAAATCTTGTGCGTTCAAGATTTTGGCCTTTGCTCCATCGGTTAGTTTTAACTGACCAGTGACGACGACGATCTCGCCGGCCTTGAGGCCCGCCAATATCTCGACACCATTCGTATCTTTGGCGCCACTCAATACCCTCTTTCTATACGCTCTGCCCTTATCGTCTATAACCCAAACAAATTCTATGGAGCCCTCTCGATCCAGTGCATCCTCATCCACCAAAACCACATTAGACTTCTCACCGGTCACGAGTTTGACGCTGGCGAACATGCCATGCTTCAGGGCACCGCTCTTATTTTGAATCACGGCCCGGACCATGATACTGTGATTCCTGACGTCAACCTCGGAGTCAATCGCATCAACGACGCCCGTAAAGACTCTATCCCCAAATGCATCAACAGTAATCTCGACATTTTGGCCAACCGCGATATCCTCTATATATTTCACGGGAACCATAAACTCGACTTTTACAACTGAATTATCAACGAGATACACGAGATCAGCCTGCTGCTGAATGATGTTACCAGGGGAAACGGATCCCTTCATAATCCCGATTGTTCCATCAAATGGGGCCTTTATCACAGTCTTCGAAAGCTGGAAGCTGGCGGTATCGAGCTGCGCCTTAGCGGATTTCATGGCCGCCAAAGCCTCGTCGTACGTTTTCTGTGCTCCAACCTTTTGCTTGAATAACTTCTCGACACGCTCGAATTCACATTTACGGAGCATGTAATCCGCCTCGGCTTTATCTCGCTCCGATTTGTAATAGCCTTCTTCAAACTTGATGAGTACCTGGCCTTTGGTAACCTCCGCCCCCTCATCAAACGCAATCTCAATAATCTTCCCCGTCTGGAGTTCAGATTTGATGACGACCTCGGCGTTGGCCTTCAGGACACCGATGGCTCTAATCTCCCTCAAAGTATTGCCAAGAGTCGCCTTCTTGGCCTCAACGCCAACGACTCTACCCAGCATACTCGGCATCTCTTCATCTGTTCGGAGGACGATCTGGCAAATGCCCTTGATGGCAGGCTTCATGGCATGGTAAAAAACCGAGCCACTCAGCAACACCGCCAGCAACACAATAATTTGAGTCTTCATCGTGTCGGAATTATCTTTTATATATTTTTTCTTGTCTTTTGCTAAAATTAGACGTTTCCAAAATGAACAACACGACCCAATCGACTGGAATACTTTTTTCAACATAGCTAAATGCAATAATCAAAGCTGAGCTTATACGAGACAGTGTATCACAAAACCGTACGCCAAACAAATTAAGGTGCTATAATATCGTCTCTGAAGCTAGCACCGCCGTAGATAGAGCATATGATTTTTGTTGACACTTTTATCGGTACTTTTATTGGTACTGGGGCCCTCATCAGGAAGGAGTTAATAAACCTACTGAGAGAACCCAAGAGTTTCTTCATGATTTTCTTCCCGATCGTTCTTTTTTTGACTGTTTTTGTATACGCCACGACTAGGGACGTCGAGAATGCATCCCTCGTCGTTTTCAATCAAGATAATGGGACGTACAGCAAAGATCTCCTCGAGGATATCGTCAATACAAAGATATTTAGAGAGGTAATATATGTGGGCAACGAAAAGAGCGTCGCCAAGAATATAGATGTTGAGAATGCATTTATAGGCATCACATTTCCCCAGAATTTCTCGAAGGAAATAACGAAAAAAGAAGGGGCCGAGATTCAGATCGTCTTGGATGGCAGGAGAACGAATGCCGCCGTCATCACCAACGGATACATTAGCAATATATTTAACCGCTTTAAGGCCAAGATAAGTGGTCCCGCCGTATCGAATATGCCGGGCCTCACGATACGGACCTGGTATAACCCCAACAAGGACCCAGTGTGGTTTTCCATCACAAATCTAATTTGCATGATCATCATAAGCCAAGCAATATCACTAACGAGCCTCTCATTTGCTCGGGAAAAAGAAGAGGGAACATTGGATCAGCTGCTGGTTTCTCCGATCAAGCCTCTGGGAATACTCGTCGGGAAAGTCACACCAAGTATTATCATCAGCCTATTCATGGGGCTCTGCATTATGTTCCTGGGGAACATATTATATTCCGTCCCGATACGTGGGAATATTTTACTGATGCTATTCGCCATCGGAATGTACGTCATCTCCGTCGTTGGGATAGGGGTGATCATCGCCGCCTTCGCCAATACTCAACAGCAGGCCATGCTGGGAACGTTTATTCTTCAGATGCCGATGAGTTCGTTGTCTGGAATTATGTCTCCAACTGAAGGTATACCAAACTACTATCTGCAGTTATTTACCACGTGTAATCCAATAGTATATGCCAATAAATTGGTGAAGGGGATAATGCTGAAAAACATGTCCTTTCAGGCCGCTATGGAAAATATTTATCCATTGATCGTGATAGCTGTCGTTCTGCTCATTGTCTCTACGCTGGTGTTCGCCAAAAAATACAGACTAAATATTTTTTAATATATTTATAAACCAATCATTAAGCGCCATATAAAAAATTGGCGATATTAGGAGGATGCACAGAGATAACGTCAATAGAGGGCTGCTTCGTGTCGATTTGATTTGATCAGTATTTTTGCTCGCACTAAAAACGTTCATGATGCACTTGGATGCGTATAAAATACTCAATATGGAATAGATGATCGATACAGCCAATAAAACGTAATTCCTGGAGAGCAATTGAAGTTTTAGTATTTTGAACTTGGCGATGAAGCTGATGAATGGTGGGAGCCCTATCATGGCGAACATCGATACTATTATGCTCCCACCCAGCATCGGGGCATCATTGATGAGTCCCGCCAGATCCTCGAACGTCGTAAG
This sequence comes from Holosporales bacterium, assembly GCA_031258145.1. GTDB lineage: Bacteria > Pseudomonadota > Alphaproteobacteria > RUG11792 > RUG11792 > JAIRNI01. The sequence continues at coordinate 2,079 of JAIRNI010000009.1, read as the reverse complement.
AATTCGGCGTTTCTTTATATATAATACCGTTATAAAAAAACAAATAGATGCCAGGGAATAGGAAATGATATATAACAACGCATCGCTCGTGGCTGTGATGTCATCAGCGATGGCGAATACCGTCGTCACGAATCCCATGTGGCCAACCGAGGCATACGCCACAAACTTTTTGATATTTTTTTGAAAGATCGGCATGACGGTCCCTATTAACATCGATAAAATGGATAACGGCATGAGGAATTGGTGGAGTTGGCAGCCTCCTTGCAAAACAAATTTAAAGAATCTGATGAAAATGAAGACCATGAAGAATTTCCAGATCGCATCGAAGAACATGACGAGTCCCGTCGATGCCTTCTCGTACACGTCCACCATCCACGCATGGAACGGGGCCAATCCGAGCTTAAATAATAACGCACTCGTCACTAATGTCGTCCCAACAGTCGTCGCGAAACTTTTATCGAAGTTTATTTTTGGGAATGAGAGGCTGCCAGAGCCAAAGTAAAATATACTCATTCCATACAGCAAAATTGCGGACATCGCGTAGGAAGTCAGCAAGAACCTCGCGGCACATTTCCTGGCTTTGGCTCCCGTTTCATTATGCTGAATCATGAGTGAAAAGCACATGGAAAACGTGTATAACTCAAGGCCCATCAGAAGTGATAACAAATGATTGGTGACGAGACATAGGTTTATGGCATTAATAATGCCGAATATGTATACGTACGTGTAAGCCGAAATTGTCTTATAAAAATTAGTAACGGAAATAACAGAAAAAATAATGAATGAACCGGCAATCGATATGGCCTTAATATAAAATAGATGTGGATTATACACGAACAGAGAATTCGAGAAAGTCTTCCCGAGGGTGCCGTATACGAGCATCATGACGAGGCATGTCAAAGAGACGAGCATCGAAAATCTCGGGAGAATGGCCCTAGATCGCCCTTCATCCAGCACACATCTCGTGATGAAAGAGGCTAGTAACGCCACCCCCAACAACACATCCGGGATGGCGAATACCAATTGAGCCCAGTTATTGGTGCCGCTAGAATCCACCCGTCATGCCATTCAACAATCGAGTATAGAGATTGTCTACCAATTCAGTGGATCTCACAAGTACCTTCATCTCATCCCTGATGTTTGCCGCCGTATCTAACGGAGAGCATATGAGGTTGATTCCAACACCAACGATCGCGTATGGATACTGGATTTCAGTCAAAACACCAGCCACCTTTTTATTACGAATTAATACGTCATTCGGAAGTTTCACTGAGATCCCGTCCTCATTACCCGAAAGATCAACCAACCAATTTTTGATGACACCAATGGCGATGTTAGTGACCAAAGAAACTTCCACTTCGGAGATCCCGAGTTTCCCCAGCCCAATGATGTAGCTACAGTGGAAATTCCCAAATACCGAAACCCACAATCTGCCGCTTAATCTGCCCCGCCCAGCCGTTTGAATATCCGCCAGGATCGCTATATCCTCATCGGCATCACTAGAGTCTTTATTGGCTACAATGTTCTTAGCATAATCGTTGGTGCTGGTAATCTCTGTAAAATGCAGAACCTTCAATTGGAAGACCAAAATTTAAAGCGCTACCTCGGGGGATAGGGTAACACTTTTTTGTGTCGCCGTCACCAGGAGGAGTCAATCAATCGTCTCTCAGGGTTTGCATGCACATGGAAGAAATAAGAGGCTGACAGACACAATATAGTTATGATGTGAAATGTCTCAAGAAGAAGCTATAAAGAGAGGAATTGCAATGAAGAAATTAAAGATAGTGGCATTAATGCTACTCATAGGAGAAGTAACCAACGCCATCGCGGCGGTTCCAAATTCGGGGAGGGAGACATAATAGATATAGCTAAATGTTTTGGGGATCCCTCAGCGTATCCCCTCCCCCTGAGTCATAAACAGGGTCCGTTCACTAGACCTCTTCCAAAACTCGTGGTTTGTTCTCAAAGTTATAGATTCCTGCAATTAGATTGAATCTTAGTCCAAATCTCTTCCTTCTGTAGCAATTGATCTTCTATACATAATTTATTGTTTCTTCCTCCTTGTTACCTTGGTAGTTA
>JAIRNI010000006.1 GCA_031258145.1 Holosporales bacterium | reverse complement strand
TGATCTTCTATACATAATTGATTGTTTCTTCCTCCTTGTTACCTTGGTAGTTAAAACTTACCCTTCCCTTATTGTATTACACTTTTTAGTTTTCTTTATCTAGATTCGAAGGAGGTCTAGTGGTATGGAAAAGATCACAAGTGTTTTTCTGGATGATGTGTATAGTGGGCATGAAGAAAAATATCTCTGGACTGACGATATAAGTAAGAATCCCAAAAGATGCGAAGATGATGAAGAAGCATACAATATAACAGCATATTACATTGGAGGGTTTGATCCAATATCATGTAATATGTACTACATCTGTAAGTATGCATCTGCCCCTGAATCGATAAAGCAAAGAGTGTTCCATTATGGTTGGAAGAGATTTGTGCAGGACAGAACCCAGTTCCCAGATCCATTCCATAACATAGATCGGTTCTTGATTGATTTAAACACATATATTTTAGCCAGATCGTAACCAAATTTTAACGATTGGTATGCCAGACTGAGATAGTGGAAAACTTCATAAGTGTATATTTATGAAGAAAATACTAGCTATCTCAGTCCTAGCTCTGTTTGGTAATGGTGCTATGGGCTCTCAAGATCCAGAAATTATGAATAGAATGAACAAAATAAAAGTTATTGGGTCAGACCATTTAGATATTAAAAAGCCTGGTGATTACCTACCAAGAGAATTTTGGAATGATACGGAATGTATACGTAGTATTTTGAATGAGGTTGTTCCCGAAGCAGAAGAGCGTGCACACAGAGGGCGATGCAGACTTGAAGCCAGATTTCTAACATTGTCCTCACACGTGATTAAATTCATCTATCCCAAAATAAAAGACTACATGAAAGTAATCGGTCTACCGTGTTCGAGCGAATCAGAAATTTACAACTCTGTTGGCCGAGTACCTTTAAGTTATTACAGAACCAGTACATCAGAGAATCGTTTCTACTGGACGGACGAGGAGGATGACAATGAATGGGAGAATTCAGAAACATTTTTGGATTACGTTGGCGATATTATCGGCAGACCGTTAAGCAAAAGAGCTGAGGACGCACTGTGGCTATTGAGGCAATCCAAGCCATAATGAGCTGACTGTCCACTCAACATAAATCTCCGGCCCCATATGGATAGTACTTATATCTGGCAGTAGTAAGCTAAAGGTACCGCATTTCTCATGCAGGACTTTGGTAGTCCGGATTACTGCCAGATACCATTGCTGTGCAAAGGTAACAATCCAGCAAAACCTTGGATTCCCAAGCCTTACAGTGGATTTTAAACAAAAATCACAAACAACTCAGTTTGCATTTTTTCAAAAACGAAGTCCGCAGTCAAAAATGCTTGAAAAACCAGGGCTTTGCAGCTGCGGACCTTGATATACCAAAATCCGCACCCAGTGGAGTTAAGGAGTCATTTCAGGGGTAAAATGGTCAAAAACAGGGCTTTCAGAAAAAATTCAAAGTCCTCAGGTAAATCTCGAAATCCTCAAGAACCAACGGCTCTGAGACGCATCGCCAAAATCCAGAGTTGCGTCCAGGCGTAGCTTGGTGGCGGAGAGAGAGGGATTCGAACCCTCGGCACGATGAATCGTGCAACGGTTTTCGAGACCGCCCCAATCGACCACTCTGGCATCTCTCCTTCCAACATCATATGTACCATACTTTAACGGTATTAGCCATATTACTAATATATATAATCCACAAAAACGCTGCTGGTTCCTTACCTCGGTGTTCGAATGCTCACTTATCCTCGAGTATGCTCTGTTTCTGCGATCCTTTTCTCCTGCCATGAATTCTGAATCTAAAGGTTTCGGGGAAGGTTGATTCTATACGGCACGACCAAATACCGGCAAGATTGGGCAGGAAACGGCGATACTACTCTGGACGTTTAGCATATAGTTCTCATAAGCGAATTCTATGAGTAGTGGGACAGCGTTCCCCAATGGACCATTACCTGCAGAAGTCTTCTTTAAACTACAATATCAGTATAATGCCCAGGAGTACTTAAGGAATAGTTAACGTCGTCTTATCTGCATTGCTGTATCGGAAATAATCCTGCACCATTTGTAAGCCATATAATTTGATACACACTTAATGTGTTCGTCAAATTGCGCGAGTATAATATCCGGATGATTTCGATTGACCGAGTCTCGGGGGCTTTGTTATGCTTTTCATGTTTGCGTCGTGAATTTCTGTGTATGCCATGGGTATTTCTTTCTTGCGTGGACTTTTGCTTGCCGGTTTATTTTTAATCACCGGGTGCGAAGACAAAAATAAAGACGAGTCATTGATCTTTGGGACGAGTGCCGATTACAGACCATTCGAATATTACGAAGATGGTGCGATGGTTGGATTCGAGATCGATTTGGCCAAAGCCATCGCCGAGAAATTGGGTAAGAAGGCGGAGATTAAGGATATGTCCTTCTCTGCCGTTCTCACCGAATTGCAGAATGGGGCGATTGATGTGGCGGTTGCCGCGTTAAATCCCACCGAAGAACGACGCAAGAGTTATGATTTCACGGAGGTGTACCATAGATCGAGCATCGCATTGGTATTTAGGAAGGACAATAAGAAACTCGGCCCCAAGTCAGATCTAGCTGAATTGAAGATAGTGGCGCAGCTGGGATCCTTCCCAGAAAGGTGGGTAAAGAAAAACAGACCCGCTGCCAGCATAGAATCCGTTGATAACGTCGCGCAGGCCACGGAGTTCATTAAGGCCGAACATGCTGACGCGATTGTGATGGATACCACGGTGGCGATATCGATCTGTGCCGACAACAAAGAATTTACGTACGTCGTACTGGAAGTATCCAATGACGACGATACCGGGTGCGCCATGGCCATCAAGAAGGACTCTTCCCTGAAGCAACGAATCGACGATGTAATCCGTGGGATGGAGACCAGTGGGGAATTGAATGATCTAAAGAAAAAGTGGACCGTCGTTAGTGAGTAGGATATTAGCTGATTTCTTGTATATCGGAGCCGGAGCCGCCCTTACGCTGAAAGTCCTCTGCGGGAGTATCCTGCTCGGGTGGGGACTCGGGATACTCTTCGCCGTCGCCAGGCAATGCAGGATGTATAGATTCTTTGTGAGTGGCATCGTTTCGGTGATCCGCGGGACTCCGCTCGTCCTGCAGCTCAGTGTGGTATATTTCGTGGTCCCGCAGTTGTGTGGCTGTAAACTCGATATTATTTCGACAGGGATTATCGCGTTCGGGATCAATAGCGCGGCGTACGTATCTGAAGTATTGCGTGCCGGGATCGAGAGCCTACCCAAAGGACAATTTGAGGCCGCACAGTCTCTCAGTATACCAAAGTTTTATGCCTGGAGGGATATCATCCTACCGCAAGTGATGATGAACATATTGCCGGCCCTGATAAATGAGACGGTTACCCTCTTGAAAGAAACGGCGCTGATAGCGACGATCGGCGGGATGGACATAATGAGAAGATCGCAGGTAATAGCGGCCGAGCAATATGAGTATTTCGTGCCGCTATGTACGGCGGCGGTGGTTTATTATATTCTGGTTCTAGCTGTAGAATTCATAGGCCGAAAGATTGAGGAACGAAGAATTAAGTGCTGAAAGTTTGTGATGTAACTAAGTCATTTTGTGGAGCCAGAAAGATTCTCGATGGAGTCAGCATCGATATTCCCGAGTCGCATATCTTTGGTCTCGCCGGGCCATCTGGGAGTGGGAAATCCACACTCCTGAGATGCATTCAGGGGTTGGAGACGCCAGACAGCGGTACCATAGTCTGCAACCGCAAAGTCTCCTTCATGTTTCAGGATTTTCAGTTATTCTCGCACATGACCGTCCTGAAGAACGTAATATACGCCCCAACGCTAAAGGCCAGTCCAGAAGAGAAGGAACGGTGCGTGGCCAAGGCGCATGAGATTCTCCGAAATCTCGGGATCGAGGACAAGATCCTCGAATATCCAGGCACCTTATCTGGAGGACAAAAGCAGCGTGTGGCGCTCGCGAGGAGCCTCATGATCGATCCAAACGTACTGTTATGTGACGAACCCACCTCCGGCCTCGATGTTGCTACCATCACGGACGTCGTATCTCTTCTGCGGAAAGTAAATGATCAGTTCGGAGTCACGATAGTGATCGCATCACATGATCTCTATTTCTTAACACAAATCTCCGATAGAATCGTCCTTCTGAGAGATGGAGTGATTGCCACTGAAATTAACCCAAAGCAACACGATGATCCCATCGAACACTTGAAGAAGTATTATGGCTGAGGGAAATACTCAGACCGTTTAACATACATCGTGGCTGGTATGTTAATTAAAGCAAAAATTAGATCAGGAGTCGCCACGAAAGTGGTTTATTAGACCTCTTTCGAAACTCAAGAATTGATCTCAAAGTTATAGATTCCTGCAATTAGATTGAATCTTAGTCCAAATCTCTTCCTTCTGTCGCAATTGATCTTCTATACATAATTTATTGTTTCTTCTTCATGGTTACCTTGGTAGTTAAAACTTACCCTTCCCTTATTATATAGCTAAATGTTTTGGGGATCCCTCAGCGTATACCTATTGACCTCTCACCAATGCTTTCCTAAAAGTGAGTTGTGTTTTATAGTTAAACGCAACGATTATGTGTTTGTCATATGGGTTGAGTATATCAGGCGCGTTGCAATATGATGTCCGTTAACGTATTATTAACCGAGTTGTGCGAGAATCCCCGTCTAATGCAATTCAATAAACACCTAAGTGTTTATTAAATTTAATATCGAAGAAAAATTGGCCGAAGACGGCTTCTGAGCCAATTTTTACGTTAGATCTAACTC
>JAIRNI010000004.1 GCA_031258145.1 Holosporales bacterium | reverse complement strand
TTCGATATTAAATTTAATAAACACTTATGTGTTTATTGAATTGCATTAGACGGGGATTCTCGCACACCCAGGTTGATAATACGTTAACGGACGATTACTCAAGGGCATCTGACACCAATACTGATTCAGATGAATTAGATCTCATGTAAAAATTGGCTCAGAAGCCGTCTTCGGCCAATTTTTCTTCGATATTGAATTTAATAAACACTTGGGTGTTTATTGAATTGCGCGAGTATAACAGCCATCCATAGTTCTTAAGCCGAAGAAATTTCTCGTGCGTCCGATGTTGAAGACCAGCGATACAGTCCCTTTTGATGATGGGTGATAGTATGTTATAATACCTGGTATGGTTGGGATTTTGACGTAGTATCGTGCTCGGAGATGTTCGTATATGAGTCTCTTTAGATTTATCATTAATGTTTGTAAGGCGGCCGTTTATGTGGCCCTTATTATCGGCGTCATAGAGGGCTGGCACTTCCTAAAAAGGGAACATATCGTTGATCTGTATCCTGGGAAGCAGATTCGGCAACAGCAGCATCACCATCAGCCGCGTGATCACAAATTCTCCAAGTCATCGAAGAAGCCTTCTGATCAGGCCAACCAAGATAAAGCCAAAAAACCGGAACAGGTATCAGAACCAGGGGAGAAAGATCAAGCTCCTCAGCCTAACGAATCTTCCTCTCGCCATACGATAAGTTTCGAGAATGGATTCACATCGGTTGCAAAAAAGGCCATCAATTCCGTCGTCAGTATTTCGGTACTGCAGCTGATAGAGGATGAGGGTGGCGGGATCAATGATCTTTTCAGGGGCTCGCCTTTCGATGATTTCTTCAAAGACTTCTTCGATCTCCCAGAGAGGAAGAGGAAGCCGAGGAAGGCACAGGCTTTGGGGTCTGGATTCATCGTTCAGGTGAACAAGGATACCATGTATATCGTGACCAATAATCACGTCATCGATAAGGCGAAGAAGATCCTGATTACGTTCGCAGACAAAACCGAGGTGCCCGCGGAATTGCACGCAGCTGATCCCAGGACGGATATTGCCGTTATATCTGTGAATCTCAAGGAATTGCAGGACGTGAAACCCGATATGAAAAAACTCAAACCAATTACATGGGGTGATTCCGATAAGATTGCCGAGGGGCAGTTTGTGGTGGCGATTGGTAATCCCTTTGGATTTGGTAACACTGTAACGAGTGGAATCATTTCATCCAAGGGCCGGAATGTCTCCATCTCGAAGACGGCCCTAAATCTTATTGATGATTACATTCAGCACAGCGCCCAGATTAATATGGGGAGTTCAGGTGGATGTCTGTTGGATATCTACGGAAAAGTCATCGGTATAAACAACGCGATCATCACGCCCAACGGTGGTAACATTGGTATTGGATTTGCCATCCCGTCCAACATCGCTCAACTCACCGTGCGACAGCTCATATTACATAAGAGAACGTTTAGAGGATGGCTTGGCGTTGAGATTCAAAAGGTTGGTGCGGCACAGGCCGAGAGTATAGGTTTGGTCCATAAGGCTGATAAATCCGAGATTTACGGAGTGTTCGTCGCGAAGCTCGTGAAGAACGGCCCTGCGGCGAAGGCCGGTGTAAAAGTCGGAGATGTCCTCATCGAATTTAACGGACAAATAATTTCCAAGAAAAACGGTCTGCAGACGCTGGTTGGAGAGACGCCGATTGGGAAGACAGCAAAGCTCAAGGTTTGGAGATCCGATGAAAAGGACGGAGGCAAGTGGAAAGAACTGGAGCTTGAAGTCAAAGTCGGCGATTTCGAAAAGGCTATAAAGGATGGATCTCTGGATGACAAAGAAGATGGCTCAAAGGAAACGGACAGCACAAAATCAAGCGCAAAAATCGAGGCATTGGGAATAACGGTTGCCGCCGTTCCGGATAGATACCGCAATGAATATCCTCCGGAAGTTAAGGTGCTCATTACTCAGACGGAAGAATCCGATGAACCGTCCTTCACCGAGTTTATCTTCGTACCTGGAGATGGAATTGTGAGCGCCAATAACGTGCCCGTAAGAAATGTGGCTCAGTTCGAGAGAATCATTAAGGATCTGGTAAAGAAAAAAGAACGGAGGCCTATACCGTTCGTTTTGATTAGGCGGAATTCTCGGATGTTTGTTGCCACGACATTGAATTTGGATAAAGCCAGAGAGCCAGAAAAGGCCGATACGCCAGAGAAGAAAGGCAAACATAAGGAGAAGGATAAAGAAAAAAATAAGCCGAAGAAATGAAGCCGCATAGTACTGGCTCTATACAGTTTCCGAGACGATCTGCCGCGGATGTTTTTAAGGAATTCTCCAAGCTATCGATTGGAGACTACGTTGTTCATGAGAGGCACGGGATCGCCGTCTATAATGGCCTGATGAACCTGGAAGTCTCGGATATCCCGCACGACTTTCTTGTTCTACTGTTTAAGAACGACGATAGATTGTATGTCCCTATCGAAGACATAGCCCTCGTCTCGAGGTACGGAGATTCCAGCTCGGATGTATCGTTGGATTCTCTGAAGGGTGGCAATTGGGCTTCTCGTAAAGAGGGCGTGAAAAAGAGACTACTCGTCATCGCGAATAACCTGATGCAGGCCGAGGCAAAACGAAGATTACAACAAGTAGAGCCATTTAAAATTCCAAAAAAAGAATATGATAGATTTTGCGCGGGATTTGAATACACAGAAACCGAAGATCAAATGTACGCGATTTCTGATGTCATCGACGACTTTCAAAGTACAACCCCGATGGATCGCCTGATATGTGGGGACGTTGGATTTGGGAAAACGGAAGTGGCGCTCAGGGCCGCATTCATAGCCGTCTCCAACAAGAAACAGGTGGTCCTATTGGCGCCCACCACCATCCTCGTGGAGCAACATTTTTCTACATTCAACAAAAGGTTCGCCGGATTTGATGTAAATATCTGTCGACTATCGAGATTTGAATCGAAGCAAACACTCAGAAAGAATATCGAGAAAATAGCACTAGGAGAAGTTCAGATAATCGTTGGTACTCACGCAGTTCTATCCTCGAAAATTAACTTCGCAGATCTAGGCCTCATCATCATCGATGAAGAACACCATTTTGGCGTGAAACAGAAAGAGAAATTACGTGGTATCAGATCTGGCCCGAGTCTCAGCGAGGAGCCGCATTTTTTAGCGCTCAGTGCAACGCCAATACCACGAACTCTTCAGATGGCCATGACCGGTATCAGAAATATGAGTCTCCTGGCGACTCCTCCGGCCGGGCGATTGCCAGTCAAGACCATCATATGCGAGTTCTCGGAATCAGAAATTCGTACCGCGATAGAAAATGAAATTCAGACTGGAGGACAGGTATTCTTCGTGGTCCCCAAGGTTAAGCACTTGGATTCAGTCCATCAATTCGTTGGAGAGCTCTGCCCGCATTTGAGGATAGAAGTCGCCCATGGTAAGTCACCAAACCTGGAGGAGATTATCCTTGATTTTTGTGATGGCAAAATAGATGTGTTGATTTCCACAAATATCATTGATTCTGGGATCGATATTCAGAACGTCAATACTATTCTTATTTATAGATTCGAGTTGTTTGGACTGGCGCAGTTACACCAACTCCGCGGGAGGGTCGGTAGATCGAGCCGACAAGCGTATGCGTATTTCCTGCTGCCGCAGGATGGCGTATTGAGTGATAATATGGAAAGCAAAATCGAGACTCTGCAGAATCTAGAGGAACTTGGATCGGGATTCACGGTGGCCAGCCAGGATCTGGATATTCGAGGAGCAGGGAATCTGCTGGGTCATGAACAGTCTGGATACATCAGGGATATCGGGATTGAACTGTATCAGACGATTCTGCGAGAGGCGATCCTGATGGTCAAGGCCGGAAGGGAGACGATGGAGGAAGCCCTCACTCCTCAGATAAATATTGGCGTGGCCGCATTGGTTCCGGATTGGTATATTGAAAATCCAGATTTAAGATTGGCTATCTACAGGCGTATTGGCGGAATGAATACAGCCCACGAAATCGATGCCTTACGGCGAGAATTGGCCGAAAGATTCGAACATCTACCATTAGAACTAGAGAATCTGCTGGTGTTGTTCGAGATTCAGGTACTCTGTAAACTTGCCAATATCGATAAACTAGATGTGGGGCCCAGCGGCTTTGCCTTCTCGTTTCGGGAAAATAAATGCAGGTATCCATCCCGGTTCCTCGAATTTCTCAAATCTGAAGAAAGATGGCTCGAGGGATGGACATCACAGATCCGGCCAGATCACCGAGTGATCCTATCCAAACGCTGGAAAACGACTGAGGAAAGAACCAACGACGTCCTCGGGTTTATTGCGAATCTGGCCCAGTGCCTCACTCCGGAGTGAGCCGGAATATATACCCAGCCCTCGAAAGTTTGAGTGTTCGTCGATCCGGGGCTCGCATATTCACGTGCAGGTAAGTACGCTGTGCTTTTCCTGCCCTCAATTCTTTGATGACAGGGTATACTGTCTACGCTTTTGCCTTTTCATAAAGCTCCTTTATTAGACCTCTTTCGAATCTAGATAAAGGAAACTAAAAAGTGTAATACAATAAGGGAAGGGCAAGTTTTAACTACCAAGGTAACAAGGAGGAAGAAACAATAAATTATGTATAGAAGATCA
>JAIRNI010000049.1 GCA_031258145.1 Holosporales bacterium | reverse complement strand
AAGGGCAAGTTTTAACTACCAAGGTAACAAGGAGGAAGAAACAATAAATTATGTATAGAAGATCAATTGCTACAGAAGGAAGAGATATGGGCTAAGATTCAATCTTATTGCAGGAATCTATAACTTTGAGATCAATTTGTGATTTTCGAAAGAGGTCTAGTGTACTTTTAGGGAAACATTGATGAGAGGTCAGTAGATAGACCCTGAAGGATTTTCAAAACATTTGGCTATATAGTCCAGATTTTCGTCGGCAAGTTTTGAGACACTGTGCAAAAACAGGCTCAATGTCAAAAACTATAAACGTTCAAAAAGATCGATCCTCAGAAATTAGATGCCATCATAACTTGTTTGACAAGAACTAGCAATGAAGTAGGAGATATGGTTGATATTCAAAGCATTTAGCTATATTATTCTGGCCCTATTCAGGAGTATATTGCAAGCAAATAATTTAATTACTTACTTTCGGATCTTATAAAAAAACGAGTTATTTTATCGAAGAAGATGGCCAGGGCGCCGTTGCCGGTTACGTTACACGCCGTGATGATGGGGTCGAATAGAACGTATAGCGCCGTCACGAGGGCCAGCATCTCGGATGACATCCCCAGATATTTCTGCATGACAGGCAGCATGACGAGTACCCCACCGCCTGGCACGGCGGCGACCGCGAATTTAGCGATTACGAAGTGCAGAGCGAATACCAAATATGTGGCGAAAGTTGGGAATTCCAGGTCAAATGAAGACATGACGGCAATCGCTATCATCGGAATGAAGAAACAATCCCCCACGAGGTGAATATTGACCGTCGACGGAACGATCACTCCCGCATTACTCTTCTTTCCCACATTTGCTTCGGCGGCCTTTATGGAGAGGGGCAACGCCGATGCGCTGGACATCGATCCAAAGGCCGTCACAATCGCTGGGAGTATATTCTTTAGGTATCCTATAAATCTATTAAATTTAAAGCGGGCCAATGCCAAATACTGCAACAATACAAACCCATAAGCCAATACAATAAAAACTATCAATATCTGGAGGTATTGCTCGAATATCTGGATCAGTACCCCATCGTGCTGAAGTTTCAGTGTCGTCCCCGCTATGAAAAACGGCATCACTGGAATCAGTATCTTGAAATATACCCTCGTGAAATTCCCAGCATACCCGGCGAGGGTCGTCGCAATATTTTTATTGATAAAATAAAGGAGGAGACCAAGGATGACGCCAGCGCACAATGCCAAATCATTCGAAATAATATTTTTTAACGAAAACTCAAAGGCTGGAGAAAGCGCACTCGCCACCGATTCATCGTGTTGTTGAAGCGCCGAAATCCCGCCATACCAATCCGTCACCTTCAACGATACCGTGTAGGAAATTAAGGTATTCATGAAATTGGAACAACATACCAAGGGGACGATGATCAGGACGTACCTCATGGCCTTATCCCCGAGGCTCACCATCGATCCAAAGACGAGGGCGAAAATAACGAATGGAAGAGAGAAGATTAAACAGTCCTTAATGGCGAGGCTAATGGCATATAAATAGGATTGGACGACATCTGGCAAGAGCGAGGCAAAACACAGCGAAAAGAGCAGGATGCCGAGGAACAGGAGCGGAATCACCGCATGCCTGATTCTTCCACTACCTTTCATATGCTTCTCGCTATCTCTTGGAGAACTGGAATCTCCGGCGAGCCTTTCTGTGCCCGTATTTCTTTCTCTCGACGACCCTAGAATCCCGCGTCAAGAATCCGGCCTGTTTCAAGATCTTATGCAGATCTGGCTCAAAACAATCGAGAGCCTTGCTGACGCCGTGCCGAATCGCTCCGGCCTGCCCAGATAGACCCCCGCCCTTGACCGTACAGAAGATATCGTATTGGCCTTCTCTGGCGGCGATCGCCAGGGGGTGAGAAATCATCATTCTCAGCACAGCCCTTCCGAAGTACTCCTCCTGAGTCTTCCCATTGATCGAAATATCGCCACGGCCGGGCTTAATCCAGACCCTAGCGATCGCATTCTTTCGCTTCCCGGTTGCATAGGCCCTGCCATACGCATCGAGTTTACGTTCTCTCTCGACGGGTTGTTCCACTAACTCCGTGTTTAAAATCTGACTGTCAATCACGCTATATTTCTCCGACTGTTCTTAGCATTCAATTTTGCCACATCCAAAATCTCGGGGTTCTGAGCGGCGTGAGGATGCTCCGATCCCTTGTATACCCTCAGCTTCGACATAATCTTCCGGCTCAGGGGCCCCTTAGACATCATCCTCCTGACGGCATTCGTCACCGCCCTATCCGATCTCGGCTCATCCAACAACTGCCTCATACTGCGTTCCTTGATACCACCCGGATACCCAGTATGCCAATAATACTTCTTATCATCCAGTTTATTCCCGGTCAGTAAGACCTTATCCGCATTTATCACGATCACATGATCTCCACAATCAACATGCGGTGAGAAAAAAGGCTTACCTTTGCCGCGCAGAATGTTGGATATCACGACGGCCATCCGCCCTAGAACCATCCCCTCGGCATCTATCAGTATCCACTTCCTATCGACATCAGTATCCCTGACGAACGTCGTACTCATACCCTTGCATTCTCTAATTCATTCAATCTACCGAGATGCTATCATATGATGCGATGTGTTTCAAGGATTCTCTGCGTTTTGTATTAATTCGCTAGATGTGAGCCCGACCTCCGGGAGTCGTTGGATCTATACTCAAACCATTTAACAATCATATAATTGGAAATGTTATAGTTAAATGCAACGATTATGTGGCTATCATATGGGTTGAGTATATCAGGCGCATTGCAATATGATGTCCGTTAACGTATTATTAACCGGGGTGTGCGAGAATCCCAGTCTAATGCAATTCAATAAACACATAAGTGTTTATTAAATTTAATATCGAAGAAAAATTGGCCGAAGGCGGCTTCTGAGCCAATTTTTACGTGAGATCTAATTCATCCGAATCAGTATTGGTGGCAGATGCCCTTGAGTAACCGTCCGTTAACGTATTATTAACCGGGGTGTGCGAGAATCCCCGGGTGGGTGGGGGTTAGGGATGGTGTATACCTAAAATAGCATGAAAAGTTTAATAATTCGTTAATTTTCAAGAAATATTTTTTCTGTGTTCTCGGGCTTTATATTTCACCAAACCATATGACAGC
>JAIRNI010000045.1 GCA_031258145.1 Holosporales bacterium | reverse complement strand
AATTAGATCTAACGTAAAAATTGGCTTAGAAGCCATCTTCGGCCAATTTTTCTTCGATATTAAATTTAATAAACACTTATGTGTTTATTGAATTGCATTGGACGGGGATTCTAGCACATCCCGGTTAATAATATGTTAACGGACGATTACTCAAGGGCATCCGCCACCAATACTGATTCAGATGAATTAGATCTCATGTAAAAATTGGCTCAGAAGCCGTCTTCGGACAATTTTTCTTCGATATTGAATTTAATAAACACTTAAGTGTTTATTGAATTGCATTAGACGGGGATTCTCGCACAACTCGGTTGATAATATGTTAATAAACATCATATTGTGATGCGCCTGATATACTCAACCCATATGACAGCCTCATAATCGTCCCCCTTAACAAAACACAACTCACTTTCAGGAAAACATTGGTGAGAGGTCAATAGGTATACGCTGAGGGATCCCCAAAACATTTAGCTATAACAGATGCCATCAAAACTTGTTTGACACAAACTAGCAATGAGGTAGGAGATATGGTTGATATTCAAAGCATTTAGCTATATACCCTGTCATCGAAAGAATTGAGGGCAGAGGTATTGGACCTCTCCCGAAACCTCCAGAATCAAAATTTATGGGGGGAGACACGGAGCTTGGAAGCGGAGCGTACTTAGGCGTACGTGAGCATTCGAGCACCGGATTGATGAACCAGAAAGCTTACTCTGGAGATTTACAGGAGGGGACTATTGAATCTCAGTCGCCGAGCTGTACTATACTTACGGATAATATTCCCGCTCAAGACGATCAGCGGATTTTGAACACTCAAACTTGAGAGGGCTGGGTGCGAGGTTGTAGCACCGGGCTTTCCCAGTGCTCCGTATGATTACCCGTTTTATGGCGCAGTTTTTGCTGGTACAGGCGCTGGTCGTTTCCCATGATAGGCGTCCAGTGCGCCCTGTCCTTCC
Source organism: Holosporales bacterium (assembly GCA_031258145.1). Taxonomy (GTDB): domain Bacteria; phylum Pseudomonadota; class Alphaproteobacteria; order RUG11792; family RUG11792; genus JAIRNI01. The sequence continues at coordinate 6,184 of JAIRNI010000045.1, read as the reverse complement.
TGCACAAGTTGATTGATATCTACGTCGAGTTTGCGTATCCGATCCATATTCCCAGTGGTAGGTAGACCTTCGGCAGGTATTGCTTTCTTCGCGTCCCTGGCGGCCCTGAAATCCGCTAAACATTTCAAGTCTTCATACCCTTGCTTTTTGTTTGCGTAATTTGTTGCATAAGAATTATTCCCTTTATCAATGTATTGTTTGTATGAATTATAATAGTTATCCATGTCTTTCTTGGCGATCTCCAGTTTCTTAGACAGATCTGCGTCAGTCATCTTGTCGTTGAGATTCACCCCATTGGTCTCAGCATCCTCATTACACTTAGCAATAATGGCCTCAAGGCTTTCGAGTTTAGCAAACCTATCTCTGAAGTCGCCGGCTAGGTCTTTCGTTAGTTCGTCTCGTTTTGCAACAAGTGCTGCGTGATCAGCCTTGAGCTTCTCCATTTTTCGGTTGACATCCGCGGTTTTTTCCGAGGCGTCCGTGGCGGGTACTACGAATTTAGGCGTTTTAGGATCCAATATGAGAAAAATGGATGGGTGATCAGTCTCTCCCCTGAAACTTCCTCCATCATCAGGACCACCGAGGTATGACTCGATTTCTTGACGGACTTGGGATAGATATCGTAAATTCCTTAGGGAGTCCGGAGGCAATGTTGCCAACGCTATCCTGAGCATCGCTATGAATGCTTCTTGCAGACCGGCATGTTCTCCTGCCGTAGTGACTAGAAGATGGATAATTTCTTCCGTCTCCCCAGTGTTCAACGGCCGTCCTTCGTTCCCAGCTCGTGCAAATATTTCAAAGATTTTTGCTCCGTTTGGATACCTAGGGTCACCTGCTATGGGAAGCGCTTGCACTCCACCTGGCCCTGTAACAATAGTCGCTGGTCCAGCTAGTATATTCCAAACTTTGGCAAAGTAAAAAACCGCCTGATCAAAAGATATCTCTGGAACTCCTGGGCCCGCGGTTCTTTTTGGAGAAGCACCTGCGTCCGATTCTGGAGTAACATCTGTTGGCGGAGTTCCCGGAGAGTCTTCCGGGTTAATCGGTTTTTTTGGTGCAGAAACTGCTGAACGTTCCGCTGTTTCTCCGGGTTTCTGTTTCTTCCCTTTCTTATTTTTATTCTTTTTAACCTTCGGTGAATCCGGATTTACAACTGGCGGCCTATCCTTGCCTATGGGGGCCCCAGGCACCTGTTGGGCGTCTACGGCCGCTTTTGCATCATTATGATTGGCCGTCACGATGGCCAGAACCATTGCTGCCCCTGATAATTTTTTCATTATTACCCTCAATTTCTTTATTCTATATGGCTCATTCTATCGCTGTTTTGTTAATTTTCCGTTAATATCTCGATTGATTTTATATATGCTATTGCATCAAGAATTTGAGTAGCTTGTGCGCTTCTGTATCTCCGCTCTTGAGATCATTTATAATTTCCAACAAGGTTTTATTCTGCCAGGATATAACTAACTCCAACATATGATGGCTTGGGCTATGTTTTTCAACTTGAGCCAAATGTTGTGCTAAATTTTTAATTTTGTCGTATATTTCTTCTCTTTCGCTTGGCTTTATTCTGATGTGTTCCTTCTCTTTTCTAGATGGATTGTTCGGCATAATATTTGAATGTGTAATATGGGGGCCGAGAAAATTTTCGATTTTCTCGAGACTCTTCATGAGCTCCGAAAATATACCCACCGAATTTTTCTTAGAAATTTTAGAAATCGTTAGTTCAAGATTTTGGTTCCCCGTTCTAATCCTATTAATTGCATCCAAAATTATTTCGTGTGAATGTTCCGGTGTCTGCTTAATATACTTTTGAATTTCTTCGATCGTTTTCATATTATTTTTTTGTGCAGAAGATTCAATTTCTGCCGCATTCTGCGGAGATCTCATTATACGCGCCTTGAGATCTTGAGCGTATTCGTATTGATACAGGTTGACGGTGTTCTCCCCATCCCCCATCATGAGAAATGGGGTGAGTAACACTCGTTTTGCCGCGACGTCATAAATCCACTCTAAAATTCTAAACTTTTGTTCATCATCCGATTCGTTATCCTCAGTCCTCGGATAACACGAGCCCCAAAATGATTCGATAAACATCTGCAAGAGATCGATGGATTTGATGATACCGTAAAAGCCCAGCAGCACAATCGAAGCCTCGATCAGCCACCCCACTATCTGCAAGTCCTTCGATTTGGTCTTGAGGGCATCGATAGATAGTTTTGCCACCAGGTTCCAGTCTGCTTGCTTCAGTTCTCTCTCCCAGATACCCTGTGAAAGCTCTGCATCCTCCTCGAATCTAGCATTCTTTATGTCGTCATAGACTGAGGTCAGTGATACATCGAAACCGGCACCATCCGGGGTCCCAGGAATTTCGGATAGTAATTCATCGATGACGAATATAATAGATCTATCCTTATCCATAAAACTCGCCCCTAAAAACTAGCCTGGATTCAACGGATAGGCTAAAGAGATCACCGTGATTTTCTACGATGGAAACGCCGCCATCGTGGATGATTTTAGTGATACCCTCGGCACCATCAGCAAACACCACCGCTAGGGCGCCACTCCCGCAGGACATGGTCCATCCGACTCCTCTCTCGAAAGTCTTCATACGAATTATATGTTGATCGTTCCCGTCAATATTTTCAACAAAATGAACATTACATTCCGGGAATTGCTGCGCAAGATCGGTGACGACGCCCAGCATCTCCATCCCGCATATTACGTGTTGATTTCCAGCCGATACCATTCGATACCACGGTGTTTGAGATGTACCCTGCCCTCGAAAGTTTGCGGGTTCGTCGATTCGCTGCTCGTCTTGAGCGGCCACATGATCAGTAAGTTCAGTATAGCTCTGCGCTTGCGCTCCGTTTCTCCTGCCACCAATTCCTTCGATGACAGTGTATAACATCTGTGGCCTTTCCACAAATAACTTGATGACGTTGTTGTGTCTGGTCGCCATATACTCACGTCCGGAAATCTCAAAAGTTAGTTCATCATATTTCTCTATATTTGTGGTAATATACAGGGCGGCGGCACACGCTCCGTTACCACACATAGCGGCCTCCGTCCCATCACTGTTGTAAAATTTTAATCCGTATTTCGTGGGAGTTTGCCTACCGATGACGACAACCTGATCGCACCCAATACCAAACCGCCGATCGGCGATTAACTTATATTCTTCAAAATCTTGATCGCAGTCTTCAAGGATTACGAAATCATTCCCGTTCGTCTGTGCCTTTACGAAGAATTTCATCTCTTAAATTCAGCTCCGGGGATGAATTGTTAGCCAGAAAATATAAGGCAAGCCATTGTAAGGATATTGGGAAACCAATGTGAAAACAATGAGAAATTACTCGCAGACTCCACACAACAGCGCGAAACAATATGTTACAATTCGAGCTAAATGGATTATATGCCTTTTATTTTAGGAGAGTAATAATGGGAAACAACGTCACAATTCTGCGCCCGTGCTCCGTATCATCTGCCACCAATTCTGATTCAGACAGATAAGGGGGAGATTTAATGTTGCAACCTCCTCAGAAAATTCCTTAAACTTTATCAAGTTGGGGCGAATTTTGGACGTCTGGAACATGAAATCAACAAGTTTAAGGATTTGTGGTGCCGTTGGGACGGTATCATTGTTAGTGGCGCAATTTCAAGGAGGAATGGCTTCTTCGGAAGACTATGAGAATAATGTATGGAACAAGTTCAACAGCCCTGACAGGTTGGCTCCACCCATCGAGGCATCATCTCTACAGAGGAAACAAAAAGGAATTCTATATTACCTTTGCGATAAGCCTCGAGAAAAAAACCTTGGTATAACCCGCTCTAATTGTGAACCGAGAGTTTGTTACCAACTTTGGCCCGATGGATCGAATTATTGTATTTTTTCTCCGTTCTTCAACCTGCCACTTAGAAGATGTTGTGCCTCACGATTACCCATGGAATCAGATGGAAAAGTCCTCGGACATCCTCAGTCAACTGTGTCTAGTCTGGCAGGAAATTGTTGGCCGCATTTCCAATACTCGAGCGAATCTTTTTCTAGCAGAGAATGGAGATACCTCCGGGACCTGATTTTAGAACACCCGGATGGGGAAATAATGCTGAACTGTCTTGCCAATGGGAATTATAGATCACTCGTGGATACTGGGCTTTTGCCAGTTCTACTTCGCCTTAAGTCCGTTTGGCTTGCTCTAATACTTCCGGGCTCGATGATTTCCCCTAAATCAGCTATTCCGGAGCAAAAGGATGACGGAGTTCGGAACCATCCAGGCAAGGGCGGTGCATCACCTCCACAGGCGCTGCACATGCCGCGTGCTCAATGTCCCAAGCCAGGATATTCAATACATCAGCCCATGCAAAAGGGGAAACGTGGACGATATTGCGAGTGGCAAAAATAACTGTCAACTGGGCTCGAAAATCTTAGGAGGCAGCTTGGTGAAATCGTTGACGGTCATCGTAGTTGTATCGAAGCTGAACAGCGTTTGATCGTCAAGGATCCACGCTTCGAGGAATTTAATGTTGCCGGTCTTGGAGTATTTGGAGAAGATGAGGATGACATCTACTCCCCCAAATACCTTTGCCCCCCGTAATTTGATCCTCAATATCTCACCTGTATTTTCGATGATTTCGACCTTTTCTTTGGTTAAATCTAATTTCCCGCTTAGGATCTTATATATGGAATTTTGAGGTAACGTATATGCATGTTTTTTTTTATTTTTGAGATCTATGACTGTGAGTGTTGTGGCCTTTATGAATATATCCTGCTCAAGGCCAGTGAAGTAAGTGATCCGCACTCGCTGCTGAGGGCCCCCTCTGGAGAGCCAGAATTTCCCCGTATATACGGCGCCATTCGGCATGAGTTGACAGAACTCAGATACCAAAACCTTAATCCCATTTAGAAAAGTCTGGACCTTCGCCGAGATGCTCGGGGCGGCATAGATATGCGCCGTCAAGGAAACAACCGACAAAGCCAAGAGGCTGAGCCGGCGTAAACAACAGAGCATGTTATCTGGAGTAATATTCTATGACGAGGTTTGGCTCCATGGAGACTGGGTATGGCACGTCCTCCAATCTCGGAGGCCTTATGAAGCGCCCCTTTAAGCCGTTGGCATCCATCTCGCAATAATCCGGGATATCGCGCTCATTGGATGCGATCGCCGCGAGTGTCACGGCATTATCCTTCATCTTCCCGATGACGGAAATTTCATCCCCATCGTTCAATCTATACGAAGGGACGTCTACTTTCTTTCCATTGACGGCTATATGCCCGTGATTTATGAGCTGTCTCGCCGCAAAGACGGTGATGGCAAACTTCATCCTATATACCATCGTATCCAAGCGACTCTCCAAGAAGCCAATTAAATTCTCGGAAGTATCACCTTTCTTCCTGACGGCTTCCTGATAGATTTTCCTGAATTGCTTCTCGCCGATATTCCCGTAATATCCCTTTAATTTCTGTTTCGCGTGCAATTGGATACAATAATCCGAGGGTTTAGACCTATTCTTCCCGTGTTCTCCGGGAGCGTAGTTCCTAACATTAAAAGGACTCTTCGGCCTCCCCCAAAGATTAACCCCTAGCCTTCTATCGATTTTGTATTTTGCATGAACCCTCTTTGTCATAGACTAAAAACACCCTCTCCGCTTTCAACAAACAAAAATACTAAGACAAGCTAAATTAGAACATATTTCCTGGACGGTGTCAATAACGAGTGCCTCGTAGCACAGGGCCACCTCATGAAAAAATCTGTAGGACATCATTGTAAAAATCGAGGAGAGATAGTAAAAATTCCTGAGATATGTTTCAGGAGTTATTCGAATGGCGAAGAAAGCGCAAGTTCCATTACATAAATGGTGCCCCAAGCGATGACACCTTTCGTAGATTTTTTAGAGGTCTGCATCCACAAAAATTTCAGGAAAAGTTTCGGAACTGGGTGGCAGATGACCTTCCACCAACCGAAGATGCCGTCATCGCGATTGACGGGAAAACCTCTCGCGGGAGCACAGACAAGGTCGGTGGGGAAAAGCGCACATTGCACCTCGTTATTGAATCTTTTAAAGATGGCAAAGAAAAACGACATAAAATAAAGAGGGTTTCAATAGAAGGCCTTAGAAATACAGGGGGTGGTGGTGGAATCACGCCGTTTTTAGGTTTGTTATCGCTCAAAATTTTTCATGAGGT
>JAIRNI010000054.1 GCA_031258145.1 Holosporales bacterium | reverse complement strand
ACGGTTCCATCAGTACCAACAGCACCCATAGCGGTCTTTACCAGATCTGGGGTTACAGCTTCCCCAACAGCCTCTACAACACTCTCGACGATAGCATCAGCTAGATCATGGGCGACGGTTCCGGTACTATCAGTGATTCCCAGAGCCGTTTTCACAGCAGACGCGATCGCATTAGGGTCAAGGCCAGAACCTTCCGTTCCGGCTCCCGATAATCCACTGCCAACAGATGAATCCGTCCCGGGCATAGCCGAAGATATAGCATCACTCAATGCTTGCCGAGTTAATACTTCAGAGATAGCATCTTTTACCAAAGCCTCTGTCACGGATCCAGCAAGAGCAGTTGCTAGTCCTTTTGCAAGACTATTCCCATCCTCGACAGTTCCTAAAGCTGATTTCACAGCATCCCCTAGTTTCTCCGTAGTAATAGCGGTGCCTAGTTTCTCACCGGTAATAGCATCCCCTAGCTTCTCAGCAGTAATAGCGGTGCCTAGTTTCTCACCGGTAATAGCGGCGCCCAGTTTCTCATCGGTAATAGCGGTGCCTAGTTTCTCACCGGTAATAGCGGCGCCCAGTTTCTCATCGGTAATAGCATTCCCTAGTTTCTCCGTAGTAATAGCGGCGCCCAGTTTCTCCGTAGTAATAGCTTCGCCTAGCTTCTCAACGGTAATAGCGGTGCCTAGTTTCTCCGTAGTAATAGCGGTGCCTAGTTTCTCACCGGTAATAGCGGTGCCTAGTTTCTCACCGGTAATAGCGGTGCCCAGTTTCTCACCGGTAATGGCTTTGTCTAGTTTCTCACCGGTAATAGCGGCGCCCAGTTTCTCATCGGTAATAGCGGTGCCTAGTTTCTCAGCAGTAATGGCTTTGTCTAGTTTCTCCGTAGTAATGGCTTTGTCTAGTTTCTCCGTAGTAATGGCGGTGCCTAGTTTCTCATCGGTAATAGCGGTGACTAGTTTCTCCGTAGTAATAGCTTCGCCTAGCTTCTCAACGGTAATAGCGGTGCCCAGTTTCTCACCGGTAATAGCTTTGTCTAGTTTCTCAGCAGTAATGGCGGTGCCTAGTTTCTCACCGGTAATAGCGGCGCCCAGTTTCTCATCGGTAATAGCGGTGCCTAGCTTCTCACCGGTAATAGCTTTGTCTAGTTTCTCAACGGTAATAGCGGTGCCCAGTTTCTCAGTAGTAATAGCGGTGCCTAGTTTCTCCGTAGTAATAGCTTCGCCTAGCTTCTCAACGGTAATAGCGGTGCCCAGTTTCTCTCCGGTAATAGCTTTGTCTAGTTTCTCACCGGTAATAGCATCCCCTAGCTTCTTCGTAGTAATAGCTTCGTCTAGCTTCTCCGTAGTAATAGCGGTGCCTAGTTTCTCAGCAGTAATAGCATCCCCTAGCTTCTTCGTAGTAATAGCTTCGTCTAGCTTCTCCGTAGTAATAGCGGTGGCTAGTTTCTCACCGGTAATAGCATCCCCTAGCTTCTCCGTAGTAATAGCGGTGCCTAGTTTCTCAGCAGTAATAGCGGTGGCTAGTTTCTCCGTAGTAATAGCTTTGTCTAGCTTCTCCGTAGTAATAGCGGTGCCTAGTTTCTCACCGGTAATAGCTTGGTCTAGTTTCTCTACGGTAATAGCGGTGCCTAGTTTCTCAACGGTAATAGCGGTGGCTAGTTTCTCCGTAGTAATAGCTTCGTCTAATTCTCCGCCTGAGACCCCAGCCGGGAGTCCGTTGGGCTCAGCATCAACATCGTTCCCAGATAGCTGAAAATCATCACCTCCTGCTCCCCCCTGGTCGGTGGAGTCAGCCCCCGCAACAGGATTGTCCTCCCCGCTCGGGAAAAGTGGGATCGATGGCCAATCCCCCGTCCCGAAGGCCGCTTTCTGGTAATGAGGTAGCTGAGCATCGAACAGATACAACCAGCCCACACAAAGGCCGGCGTAAAGAATATTAGTGCCGTCCGGAACCTCAGTATTCAAGATCAAGACCAGACCTGCCCGTTGCACATCAGACGACTCTAGGTCTCTCTCATAGTGCCATTGGGCTATGTCCGTTTGGAATCCAGCTTCCAGGACAATAAGATTCTCGTTCATGAAGGATGTAGGCACTATCTGCACGAGAACTGACATGTCCAGGTGTTGACCGCGCATCCACCGGCGTATAACATGTACATCGGCGATCGTCAGCTTCCCGGAGGCCTCCGCAGGGCCCATCACCTCACCAAAGACAGCGGCCGCAGACCTCATTTCGTGCTCCACCGCACGCTGGTCCTCGGCGGGGAAAAGCCTTCTGCCCGCCGCATTCAAATAGTATTTGGCGTCTACGGACCCGAGGCAATGCTGGGCCCACTCCCCGGAAACCGAAGGAAGGATCGGATATCCCCACATAACAGGGTTAGTTCGCGCATGATATCTCCAGGAGAACTCAGTGACACAATAAGAAACATAAATCGACTGGAACCGCCAGGCAAGGCAGGCGAGGTCGGCCGCAGAAGCGAAGGACGCGACTGGCAGTGTTAAAGTCCAATCATCCGATGACGGTGTTTGAACGGGGAGGGAGAGTCGGTCCCCGAGGTACCATCGGCAGCGCCCTTCTCCGCAATCCGTCTGGGGAAGATACCCTGAATCGGAGGTGCACTCCAAAGCAAGTGATGGATCGACATCGAGGGCAGAGAGCCACTCCTGAAGAGCAGAGGAGTTTCCCACGACAGACGCGGCAGACCGAAGGAGTTCCTCAAGTTCGTCGGATTTCGCAATATCCTGCAGGGTGTTCAGATACTCAGACAATTGCCTGGGGCCCGCGTAAGGCAACGCGTTCAGGTGATCGAAATGAAGATAGAAGCGCAGGTCAGGATCAGTCAACAAAGATGCCAAACTAGGCCAGTCGCTAGCCGTCATCTTGGGGATGTGGTCGCAGCGTGCGGCCCATCCGTACAACATCCCAGCCGTCACTAAGGTATAAAATATCGGTCTCTTTATTAGTATTTTCATTTGATCGCTCCTCCCCGAGCATTTACTGTTGGTAATTCTACTTAATTTTGCTTAAAGTTTAGTTAAAATATTATGTTAGTGCTGCATGATGCTTAATCTATCAAAAGTTGGAGAGATTTGGTTCTATTGGCGGTGGATGAGGGATTAGTGTTATAATTCCCATATCGGGTATATGTCCTGCGGGCAATCCAGAGGGGATTGCCGTACTTCGACATACTCCTTGCTTAGCGGGGTAAACTGTTCTAATATTTGAACATACCTTGGTCACATAGCTCAGCGGTAGAGCACTACGTTGACATCGTAGGGGTCACAGGTTCGATCCCTGTTGTGACCACCATTCTTCGATGGGTTATAATCACGCAATTTGACAATCACCTAAGTGATTATTAAATCGCTCGAGTGTATTTGCCCGGGATTTAAAGGTTACTTATCACCAATTAACCAACAAAACTGACCCTGAAGTTTCCAAACCGCCCAGAGGATTACTTAGGTGTCCCCGTCATTGGGCTCTGGAAATCGAATTCCACATGAGTGAGGCCTTGCGGGGCATGTGGATGATGCGGGGGTATAGAAACTGATTTCATGATGATTTTAGGGCACGATAATGCAACAAAGGTGATATCCTCTAGACTAAACCCATCGCATCCAATTACCAGCGTGTCGATCAGTGTAACAAGCCGGAGCACCACGGCTTTCCCTTCCTCAGGAGATAAAAAGGCGACTCTGGCAAATTGGACCTTCCCAATTGTGCCTCTGCCAATGTACTGTATCAGCGTGGGAACGCATGGAGTGTTTTCTATGCAGACGACTACCGGCGTCATCGCCACAGAGCTATGACCAGGGATGAGACTGTGATCCATCCCTGTCTGAAATGCGGAACCGATATCGCTAAACACACCGAAGCCCCTCAAGGAGTTAGTGCCATCGAATCCCAGCTTTGCAGGATCGAGCACGGTAATCGCCCCGTCTGTAGTGATTGTCTGGTCGAATTGAACGAGTAGTGATGAAGTAAATGTCGCCCTCTGCGCGTACATTCTGCGACATTCTTCGCCGAATGGGCCATCTATTATTTCTCGAAATCTACGAAGCCAGGTATCTATTGGAATCTGCATCGTTCAGTCCTTTCATCGTTCCTCATACGGAGATTATTGCACGAGATGTTAAGAAAGCGTTAATTTCTTGAGACATTTCCCTCTCAGAAATTAATAAATTTCCTCCTAAATATTAAATAATTAAATTTCACGGCTCTATTATGGGCGGATTCTGAGCACTTCCTCCGTATTGTTGAGGGTTGAATTTTTACCGCATAAATAGGAAATGAATATTGCTTTTTGATAAAAAATCAACTAGACTGCGAATTAATTGGGTTTTTACAACTATTTGGATGCTGGGAGCGCGAGACTATCACCTGTTAAGGTGTTACCATATCGTGGCTTCACTGGCTTACTGATGGGAAGACGGGCTGTATGGAAGTGTCAGGAATGTGTAATTCTTTATCTGATTGTTTTGAATCTCTTGAGAAACAAGTAAAATTTCGTTCGCAATTCGCTATCGTCTCCGATAATCGAGAGCTTATTTTTAAAACCACCAATTTCACGGATTGCTGTGATCAGTACGATGTCATGAACCACGTATTCGATAAGCCAATGCCTGAGTTAATTGCGACCTATAATATCTCCGGCATAGATATTACATACCAGAATATTGCCAGTATGCACGATGGGACAAAACTATTTTGCATTAGCATTCCAGATCCAAGCCCCGTGAAGAAAGCGGAAGATTCAGCATCATTATCGCGATATTGCCACGACGTGCAGGAACCATTGCGGAATATTTCTAATTTTCTGCAGATGATTAAGATACAACTGGAGCCAAAGACAAACGGAGATGTCGTAACGTATATAGACTACGCGATTGACAACATCACCATATTGAGCAAATGGACCAAAAAGTTCTTAAATAAACCGCAAAAAGACGATGATCAGAGTTTTAAACTGCATGAAGTAATCAATCAGATACGTCGACTCATCGCCATGCAAATATCAAGAAGACCGTGCCGCATAGTATGCGATGAGAATATTTCTCTCGAGAAGTGTGAGTACTTCGAGATCATGCGCGTCTTCAAGAATTTGATAGAAAACTCCATCAAACATGCGGAGGTAGAAAAACTGCACATCAACATATCGTCTCTATCTAGAACCAGAAAAAATGTCAGGATCTTGTATGAAGATAACGGCCGAAACTTATCCAAGCAAATCAAATGCCAATTTGAAAAGGCGCTGAAAGGAGAAGAGGGAGGTTTAGGATTGGCCATCTGCCGAGATATTCTGAAGAATAATCACGGTTCCATTAAGTTGCTGAAAAACAGGGGCGGATGCGCATACGAAATCAAATTACCACTTTCTTGCAAGGGATTAATTTGAGATGAAGAATATTGCGATGAACAATACCGGCGTAATTGAAAAGGTTATCGGTAGACATCTAAGAGAAAAACGATTGAAAAGAGGATTCACATTGGCAGAAGTCGCCGAGAAGATAGGCCTCTCATATCAACAAATACAAAAATATGAGCAGGCGATCAGTAAGATTTCGGCGGGAGTATTGTATAGACTATCCGTTTTGTATGGCGTTAGTATCGATAAGTTTTTTGATGGTCTATCTGGAGCGTCATTCGATTCTCCCGTCAATATATTTGATCATCCAGACAATAAGATAATCAATCTACTGATGGTCGAGGATAATCCGGGAGACGAAGAAATCACGCGAAAGGCGCTCAAGGAGTTTGATAACCTGAATATTTTGTGTGTACATGATGGCCGGCAAACGATGGAGGTCTTGAGATATAAAACCCTGTGCCCTGATTTTCCGAGACCAGATCTCATTTTCTTGGATATTTATATTCCGCGACGAGACGGTATCACGATCCTCAAAGAAATTAAGAGAGACCGAGAGATACAGGATATTCCAGTCGTGATCCTGACGAACAATCTCAGTACGGACCTAATGGCCACGGCGTATAAGAACGGTGCCTCAGGCTATATCTGCAAATCATTTGATTTCCTGAAATTCAAGGAAGACCTTGAGGATTGCATCAAATACTGGTCGAACGCTGTGGTGTTACCGTCGGTTGCTCGTGTGGGGTAATCTTGATGTTATATTCGCGCAATTCGATAACCACATACGTGCTTATAATTTTAAGGTCAGGGGATATTGGCCGAAGGCGGCTTTTGCGCCAATTTGCTCTCGCCGGCCTGCAATTGACGGACGCCCTCGCTCAACACTAGCTTTTCCAGAATGGTGAGGGGAGGTATCCTCTGTCTCCTTTTCCCAGTTGTTTTCATAATTAGGTTCATTAAGGGAGGTTGAATTGCATCGGCGCTTATCACGGTCTTTAAAGGAGTGAGCCGGATACACTCCAGTATGTTCATTCCTGTATCCCTTTTTAAAAATTGACCTTCCATCAATTGCTCTATCGAGGCGGTTCGTACGGATTCGAATACTGTTCGGATCAGATCTGGAATCCAACCATATTGATCTAATTGGTTTAAAGAGAGTCTCTGGAAACGATTGGAAACGAAATCCTGGGACTCTCGTAAAGTACAATCCGGTTTTGCAGCCAGTAAAAGTCTTAAAACAGTCTCAAGCATTCGCTCCCATAATACAGGATCTATTATTCCATCCTCTCTTAATTTTTCAATAGGCACAACGTAAAGATGTGCTACTGCCTCTTTTATCGGCTCAGTATCAATCAGATTTTCCTTTATAATTCTCCTGGTAAGCCAATCATTTTTGTCAGTTCCAACAACTAACGATTGGAAAAGCTTATTGGCTTCAGTGATGGCAATCAGCAAGTTCTCCATGATTTCAGAATTCCTGGAACTTAGGAAAACGTGATCGTTCCCACTTATCCGAGATGTTAAATAGCAACGCCGGCCATCGGGCCAATCGTAGCTTCCAACCGGACAATCAGCGCCTTTCCTAATAAACCAAAGGATAATTGAATAAGCCGTTTCAGGGAAATTCTCGCGAGTAGATGGGCCGTATGGTACCAGTTTCAAACACTTAACGCAAAATTCCTTTAATTTCGATGAGATGTCCGGTTGTCCTGGCGGTAGAAATATTGCCAACAGTTCAAGTGCCACGGGACTTATGTACTGTCCTGTAACGTTAAACTGCGTGATACGCTTGATACCTTTTACTTCGTACCGGTAAAGCAGTCCTCCGTCTATCAGAGGATATTCTACTGTATCTGGCGTTGATGCCGGAGATTCTATCTTAATAGGTATCGGAGAGTCTGGCACATTCGGAATTGGAGAATCTGTTCCCGGATCTTTTAAAGCATCTATCTGAGCAATTGCTGACTGGTCTTCTGTTGTTAATCCCTGTGCGCACGAGAATATAGCCAAAGCCGTGACAATAATACTTCCTTTGGTCATGGTAATTTATTCCGTCCTGTGTTGGGTATCCCCCTCTTTAAGTAGTCTAGAAAATTTTCTCTTTTGGTTGTTATGTTTATTTTATCCAGGGCGAAGGTTGCCCATTAATGTGTTTATTAAATCGCGCTAGTATAATACGTCAATTATTGAGTATAATTACTGCTTTTTGACTATGCTTTCTTGCAGCTCGATTATGGCTTTGGCTAGTTCCTCTGGAGCTGGAGGGCAGCCATATACGTTGGAGGCAATCGGGAGGAAGTCTGTTATATTAGTCACGACAGCGTCTGATTCAGCGTATAGGCCGCCGCTTATGGCGCAACTCCCCATGGCCACCACGTATTTTGGAAATAACATCTGTTCATACAACGTCAGAATCTGAGGCAACATTTTTTTCGTGACAGTCCCGGCGATGATCATTAAATCCGCCTGCTTTGGGCTCGTCCTAAATAGGCAACCGAATCTGTCTAGATCGATTCTGCTCCCCGCGGCGTGCATCATCTCGATGGCGCAACAGGAAAGCCCACATGAGAGGGGCCACAATGACTTAGCCGTGGCCCAGTTTGATAGCTTGTCCAAGGTCGACAGAAATATATTCCTCTCGACTGTCCCTTCACTTTCCGTTGAATTCGTCACGCTCTATCTCGTTCTTCAATATTCCATTTCAGAAATGCTGTAAGTTTATTTATGTCGATTGTTTTGTGCTTCTCTGATGTATCCGATGAATCCATGATCTTTATGGTGGCGGTACCACTCTTCATCTCGGCCTCCCCCAGGATGACGGCAATTTTAACTCCAAGTCTATCGGCCGTCTTCATTTTTTTACTCAAATTCCCGATGTGAATAAAATCGGCATTAATGCCGCATGTCTGCAGCTCCCTAAAAATACTAAACGAATAATCATTTTCAGGTTCATCGACTGGAATGACGGCCACTCTAATCGGCTCACGAACCAAGATGCCATTCTTCAGGATAAGCATCAATCTCTCGATCCCCAAGGCGAAGCCGATCCCCGATACATCTGGCCCCCCGAAGATGGATAGTAACTTATCGTAACGTCCTCCTCCACCGAGAGCCTCCCTATACGACGTATTGGCAGACTGAATTTCGAATGCCGTGTGACTGTAGTAATCCAATCCTCGCACCAAGAAATTATTAATCTCATAGTTGATCTTGCAGGCTTCTAATAACTTGCAGACCTTTTCGAAATATTGCCTTGATTCTTTATTTAAATAATCCATGATGATGGGCGCCATAGAGCATATATCGAGATCTCGTTTGTCTTTAGAATCCAGGATTCTCAATGGGTTCCTCTTGAAGCGCAACTTAGAATCCTCAGATAAATTTTCCTCATGTCGCGATAGATATTTAACGATGGCCTTCGTGTAATTCTCACGCGTCTCTTCATCACCCAGAGTATTGATCTTTATATTGAAGTCCAAAATTCCGATGGCTTGGAGAGATTCCGCCGCCATGGCGATGAGAAGAACATCAGTATACGGGCTTTTATCGCCTATATACTCAAATCCAATTTGCCGAAACTGCCGAAAACGACCTTTTTGAGGCCTATCATATCTGAACATTTCCCCGCAATACATGAGCTTTATCGGTAATTTTTGCGCCAAATTTTCACTGACAACGGAACGGATGACACCGGCCGTACCCTCAGGACGCAACGTCATGGATTCATTACCCTTATCCAGGAAGGTGTACATCTCCTTCGAGACGACATCCGTTTCATCTCCGATCGATCTCTGGAAGACATCTGTGTTTTCTAGAAGGGGCGTATAAATCAGGTTGAAGCCGTAACTTTCCCCAACAGCCTTAATCTTCGTGAATATAAAGTTATACTTCTCGGCATCAGGGCCGTACAAGTCCTTCATACCACGAACGGGTCTGAACATATTATCCCGTGCTCCCATATCAAAAAAATCAGGCGGCGTCATAGCGATCACAGCCTCGTGTAAGGATATTGAAACCCCCGCCCAGGGACAATAAAAAAAGTTGCCCAGGCTGGAGAATGGTATTGGATTAGCTATAACATTAAAAAAAGACACGGGAAATTCTAAAAAATATTTCTTGGAAATTAACGCATTATTAAACTTTTTATGCTATTTTAAGTATACACCATCCCTAACCCCCACCCACCCGGGGATTTTAGCACATCTCGGTTAATAATACGTTAATATACTCACGTAATTAGACAAAAACGTAAGTGTTTATAAATTTAAAGTCGCAAAAAATTGGCCGAGGGCGGCTTCTGAGCCAATTTTTGTTTTGATTAATATATCCAATTATACTGGCTGTTAAATAAGTCGAGTATAAAAGGCGTTATACTTTCTGAGAATTGGCGGATACTTAGACCCCATGCAAATATATCCTGAAACCTTTCAACACTTATGTTTTTGTGGGATTGCGGGAGTATATCTCCTCGATAACCTCTCCAGGCTTCAGGTCTCCCAATTCATATGGGCCGTACTTATAGCGAATCAGTTTATTGACCATCATATTAAAATGATTAAATATTTTCCGGATTTCTCTATTTTTACCTTCGTGCAGTACGCAGTCTACCCATGAATTACGGCCCCGTTGGTTCCCGATTGGATTGACCGTGATCGGAGCATATTGGATCCCATCGATCGTGATCCCATCACGAAGCTGATTAATCACCGCCCCTTCGAGGCATCCAAATATCCGTACTCTATAACGCCTTTCCCAGTCAGTTTGTGGCGATTCAGCGTATCTAGCGAATTCTCCGTTATTTGTCAATATGAGTAGGCCCTCAGAATTTATATCTAGACGACCGACGGAAATCACACGTTCATCTATCTTATTCTTTAGATCATCAAAGACCGTTAATCTTCCGCTGTGATCCCGATGGGTCGTAATGATCCCCACGGGTTTGTAGTAAAGCCATACTTTGATGTTATCCTTGATCTCAGATCGCCTAAAAACATAACGCTGCCCGGATGGAAGGATCACGATTTCTGAGCCGTCATTGATACGGTATCCCAGCTCTGTTATCACTGCGTCATCTACCAGCACTTGATTTGCCTCAATTAGTCTATCGGCCTCTCTCCTCGAGCAAATACCCAGCATCGCCACCGCTTTATTCAATCTAGTTTTCTCCGTCATTTTTGTGTCCTTAGATTATTGAAAAAGTTTTTGAGTAGGATTGAGCATCTTTCTTCTTGGATACCTCCAATGATATTGGGTTTTATCAGAGACGATTCGAAGAGTTTAATGTTATGGGCAATCGCTCCGCATTTTGGATCATAGGCTCCAAAAAAAATGTCCTTAATGCGTACTTTCTCGAGGAGGGCCGCACAGAAGGCGCAAGGTTCAAGCGTGATGTATATGCTCGAATCATCGAGATATCTGGAGTTCAATTTTTTTAACGCATCGCTTATCGCTAGAAATTCAGCGTGATTCCACGGGATCCCGTAAGACTCAACTGCATTCGTAGCTGAGGATATGATCTCGCCATTGCGCACAACCGCCGCCGCGACGGGTACCTCGCGAGAATCGGAGTCCATAGCTCTCCCTATGACGAAATCCATGAAAGAAGAAACGTACACTGGCACGGCACAACGAAGCGTGGCGGGAGAGACGGGACTTGAACCCGCGGCCTTCGGCGTGACAGGCCGACGCTCTAACCAACTGAGCTACTCCCCCCATATCAACACTAGATCGCGCACGATCTAGAAGGGAAAATCACCGATTCATTTTAGCATCGGTGAAGATACGGTGTCAAACTGTGTCTCAGGTTCTCTAAAAGAGAGTTTTCATAAAAGATAGATCGAATTAAAGCAGTTTGGTGAAGCGGCTAAAGACCGCTAATCCGCGGGGGTTGGTCTCGCAAGTAAGCTCAATTTGGTTGCCATTTATCATTAGCTGAAACTCTCCAAATCAGATGGTAATGGCCAGCCCAGGTCATCGGGAAGTTTTAGGGTATCGTCCCGAGGAGCGTCCCGAGGAGCGTCAGGTGGTAATTGGAGGTCTGGTGCATGTTTACAGAAATAACATACCAAAGCCTGCTTGGACCTGTGGCACAACCTGTCTGGACCTCTAGCAAAGGGATTGCGGGCTATTTGGCTTGACCAGATTTGTCTGGCGAGCTCGAGGAGGTAACTCTTGCTAATTCCTATGCATTGGTTAAACATCGTACGGTAGCCAGGGCCTGCCTCAAGTATTCTCCTCTCTAGATCGGCTTGATCGCGTTCTCCCTGCTTTAATGGGGGCGTGGATTTGTGCTTCACGTCTTCCAACACAATCCGTGGATTACGCCTATCCCGGTATACGGTGATTTTCAAGTTAGCTGTCCTTAAACTGCTTTGGCGTTCCAAATTAGGGTCTAGGTCATCGTTTGCGTTAATTTGCATTGACTTGGTAGCTACTGCTATTATCGCTATCTTGATGATTTTGCTTGCTATACTTTCGTGAAACATGATGTTTTTCCATATTTGTTAGATTGTTAGTGTATTGTATGTTTATTACTGACGTTTGTCAATACTTATTTTTTTGTACGTTAATTGATTTGATGCCGTTTCTCGTTCATCGCGGAATCTTCAGTCAAAGCCCACTTTGTGCTATGCTGGGCGTGCTGACGCGTCGCTAGAGTTGCTCGTATGTTTAAGAAGGTTCTCATCGCCAATAGGGGGGATATCGCCATCAGGATTCTTAGGGCGTGTAAGATGATGAATATTAGGACAGTCGCGGTGCATTCCGTCGTCGATGAGTCGCTGATGCACGTTAAGTTTGCGGATGAGAGCGTCTGTATTGGCCCCAACAAATCGGCTGATAGTTATCTTAACATCGCGGCCATCCTTAGTGCCGCCGAGTTGACGGGAGCGGATGCCATTCATCCGGGCGTCGGGTTCCTATCTGAAAACGAGAGATTCGCCAGGATGGTGCTAGATCATGGTATCAAATTCATTGGGCCGGATCCAAAACATATCTCCATGATGGGCGACAAAATCACCGCCAAACAGACGATGATTAAATACGGGATACCAACGGTCAAAGGATCTGATGGATCCCTCAACAGCATCGATGAAATAAAAAAACTGGCCGAGGAAATTAAATACCCAATTTTATTTAAGGCGGTATCTGGCGGGGGAGGTAAGGGTATGAAGGTTGCATTTTCCCAGTCCGAGATCGAGAATGCCTTTAAACTCGCCAAGTCTGAGGCTAAGGCCAATTTTGGGAACGATGCCGTGTATATGGAGCGATATCTCATGAAGCCGCGGCATATCGAGATTCAGATCATCGCCGATTCTTTTGGTAACGTCGTTCATCTTGGAGAGCGAGATTGCTCGATCCAGAGGAATCACCAGAAACTATTGGAGGAATCTCCATCCGTTGCTCTGACTCCCAAACATAGGAAAGAAATTGGGGAGATCGCTAGGAAGGCCATCAAAAAACTGGGATACGTTGGAGTTGGCACCTTGGAGTTCCTCTATGAGAATGGCGAATTCTTCTTCATGGAGATGAATACTAGATTGCAGGTCGAGCATAGTATCAGTGAGGAAGTGACGGGTATCGATCTCGTCAAAGAACAAATAAGAATTGCCTCCGGCGAGAAATTATCGTTTGAACAGAAGGATGTTGTATTTCGAGGCCATGCCATGGAGTTTAGGATTAATGCGGAGAATCCCGAGAATTTCATGCCGTCCGCCGGCAAAATTGAAGAATTATTTTTCCCGGGTGGGAATGGCATTAGAGTGGATTCCCATATTTACGGCGGGTACGTTGTCCCGCCATTCTATGATAGCCTCGTCGCGAAACTGATAGTCCACGCCGATGGTAGGAATGATTGCATCATGAAGGCGAGGTGTGCCCTCGATGAATTAGTGATCGACGGCATCTTCACGACCGCAGAATTACATAAGAAGCTGCTGCGGAATCAGGATATAATCAGCGGGAACTTCGATATCCATTGGCTTGAGAATAATCTCGGGAGATTGTGAGGGGGGACATGAACTTAGTAAGGAACGTTCTGTTATCTGAGGTAGCCTATATAGATCACGGGTTCTTTGATAGAACTGGTGGTGTTAGCGTCGGTGACTTTGAATCTCTTAATTTTGGATTTGCTCGTGGAGACGATGATCAGAACGTCTTGGTGAACAGACGGATAGTGGCGGAGCATTTCGGGATTCCTCTGTCCAATCTGATAACTCTCAATCAAAAGCATGGCGATACCGTCCACGTGATAAACCCCAATAATGTCGAAGAATATAAGTTCAAAGATCCGGCGGGGACGCTTAGTATAGAGGGAGATGCCATCGTCACGAATATCCCTGGGCTTTTGATCGGTATTCACACCGCCGATTGCGCCCCCATCTTGTTATACGGTAAAGGGAGCGGATGCATCGCGGCAATACATGCCGGATGGCGAGGAGCACTGGGCAACATAATCGAGCACACGATCTCGACCTTATTTTCATTGGGTAATGATGACATCATCGCCTCCATCGGTCCATGCCTGCAACGTGATAACTTTTCTGTTGGAGATGATATTATTGCTCGTGCAGATAATGAGTATCTATCCAATATAGATGGCCAATTACTTTTCGATATGCAGGCTTTTGTTATAGATAAGCTTCTTCGATTGGGCGTGAAAGAAGTATCTGCAACTGGAATCGATACATTTTCGCAAGAAAATTACTTCAGCTACAGGAGACAGAACGGGCATTGTGGAGTACAATTCTCGGGCATTATGTTGAGGGAAAGGGAAGGGTGATAATATGAATAATATGCGCCAGGTTATGGCACAGGCACAAAAACTGCAGGCGAAAGTCGCTGAAGTGCAGAAGGAGCTAGAAAATAGAGATGTAACAGGATCGGCGGGATCCGGCTCGGTGGAGGTCGTTATGTCCCTAAAGGGCCTCGTGAAATCCGTTACGATCAATAAGGATATCATAAACGCCGAGGAAAAAGATTTGCTTGAGGATTTGATTGTCGCCGCGTTGAATGACGCAAAGGTCAGGGCGGATGCGATATATGAGGAAGAAATGAGAGCTGCGACGGGTGGCTTTGGTCTCCCGGGGACGATGTAAGCCATGTTTTCTTCTTTGTCTCAAAAGCTCCTGTCCGTATTCGATGCATTGCGTAAACGCGGGATTTTAACGGAGGAAATTCTGGATGTCACCATCCGAGAAATCAGGAAATCTTTACTGGAGGCAGATGTTGCTCTCAGCGTCACCAAGACCTTCACGGCCAATCTTCGTGAGAGGCTCATAGGGCAAAAGGCCATCAAAAGCACGACTCCAGAGCAGACCATAATCAAGGCCGTATACGATGAACTCGTGGTACTGCTTGGGGATTCTTCCGAGGCCGATAATATTGGAAAGAAGAAGGCGATATTACTGACGGGATTGCAGGGCACCGGAAAGACCACCACGGCCGCTAAACTTGCGTGTCTATTGAAATCCAAATTTAAAAAGAATGTATTACTGGTTTCCTTGGATACCTATAGACCGGCCGCCATTGAGCAATTGCGAAAACTTGCCAAAAACAACGGGATCGAATTTTTTGCTGTTCCTGATTTGGGATCCTCAAATATTAATCCAATTACCATCGCGCAGGATGCCGTGAAGGTAAGTAATCGATACGATACCGTGATATACGATACGGCCGGGAGATTGCACATCGATTCTGATATGATGGATGAAGTGAAGTCTCTGAAACAAATCATCAATCCCGATGAGGTCTTGCTCATTATAGATAGCATGATGGGGCAAGACGCCATCAATACTGCACGAGCATTTCATGAGGCCGTCACTGTGACGGGATTGATTCTAACGTGTATAGATGGTGACAGCCGCGGAGGAGCCGCACTTTCAGCGAAATCCGTCACCAATTGCCAGATCAAATATATTTGCACGGGCGAGCAGATTGGCGATATTCAGGTGTTTCACCCGGATTGTATAGCATCACGTATCCTAGATAAAGGGGACGTATTGAGTCTCGTTGAAAAAGCGATGGATGAAGATACTCTTTCTGAAATCAAGGACGTTCCGACCGGTAAAAATTTTAATTTGAATGGAATGGAGCAATACCTCAAACAAATGGAGAAATTGGGCGGCATAAGTGGTTTCCTAAAGTTTCTACCGGGTGTGAAAAAGGTGAATGAGCAATTGCAGAACGCCAATCTTACCGACAAAATGCTACACAGACAGATTGCGATCATTAGATCGATGACGCCGATGGAAAGAAAGAACCCCAAGATACTGAATGCTTCGAGAAAACGCAGAATCGCCAGTGGGTGCGGACGGCCCGTTTCTGAGATCAATATACTATTGAAACAATTCGAGCAGCTTAAGATGTTAATGTCGAAATGCGCCGGTAATCCCGGTTTGATGCAACAAATCTCTGGTCGGTTTTTGAGATAGTCGATGTATCTGCCGGGATACGTTGTTTCGGTTATTGTTATATTTATCATGAATCATGCCTCGGCGAATGTATTCATAGCGAATTACGTCTTCAACTGGCTAGATACGAATAAAGACTGTGTCAAAAACTATCTTCGTAGAGCCGCGGCGGGGCGGGTTCCCAATGCCTATGCAGCGTATGTCCTTGGGACATTGTATCTCACTGGCGAAGGATTGAAAAAAGATCTCGGGAAGGCGGAATACTTCATACGGATGGCGGCGAATTTTGGTTCTCCAGAGGCCATCAATTCGTTGGGAGACGGGTGTTATTCCGGCGACATCTGTGAAAAAAATACCCTGAAAGCGCTGGAATACTATGAAAAAGGCGCGAAATTGGGGTATGGACCTGCGCAATTTAATGCCGGTATCGTCCTCTTAAAATATATGCCAAAAACCAAAAATAACTTACGGAAAGCAGTATTTTATCTAGACAAAGCCTCGAAAAATAGTAATGATTTGGGCGAAATGACGGAATCGGCTTTGCAATACAAGAAAGATGCTCAAAAAGAACTCGCAGCCTGCAAAAAAGTTTGAGCTACCTTATCTGAAGAAACACCCAAAGACGAGTGTTTTCATAGCCGGGCTGTTGGCGAAGTTCTGTTTTTGTAAGGGCCGTACCCTCCCGATTATCGCATTGTTGATATTTTACGTTTTACTTTATGTATTATATGAGTTACCACATAACCACAAATCCACGACATTAAAGAGGGCCTTTTATATTGGGCTTTGCTTTGGCATGAGCTTCTTTGGCAGTACCCTATACTGGATCGCTGGCTCTTTTGAATGCGTTGGATTTGGACATTACGGATTTATAGCCGTCTTTGTTTTGGTTGTTTACCTGTCGCTCTATACTGGATTGACATGTTATCTAACGAAACAATTCACAAGAAACAGAATAAGTTTCATCATTTTTTTCCCCATTTTTTGGACGATATGTGAATATCTCAGAGGCTGGGTCTTCACCGGATTTCCATGGAATCTGGCGGGGTATATAGCATACGACATCCCATACTTCGCGCAGATAGCTGATATCATCGGTGCATATGGCGTCTCGTTTTTGCTCGTTTTGTCTATCAGTCTCATCACATATAAAAAGACAATAATATATGGAGCGTGCACTCTGCTGATCCCCGTATTATACGGCGTCTATAAGGTTGAGTACTATGATAATTACATTATTCCTGAGCATCCTGATGATATCGTGATCGTTCAGCCGTCGATTAGGCAAATAGATAAGATGGATCGCCACAAATCCGATGAAAATCTGGAGCGGCATCTAGATCTTTCGAAGCTCGAGGCCACAGGTAAGCGACTCATCATATGGCCGGAAGCTGGCATCGATTGCCGAACGAATGATCAGGGGCAGGTAAGCGAATCCATAGAGCAGGATGATGTCTTCATCATAACTGGCATTGATCGTATGGAACAGGATCGTACGCTCTTCAACTCTCTGAAAATCATCGGGAAAGATGTGATACTGCCTCAGACGTATGACAAGAGACACCTTCTACCGTTCGGTGAGTTCATTCCGGAATTTCTTATGGATCTCGGAGTGCGGAAGCTCATCCCTGGTGTCATAAATTATTCATCTGGTACACAGAGCAGGGCCATCAAACTAGAGGGATTCGCTCAATTTGATGTCATCATATGTTATGAGGTCGTCTTCCCGGGGGAGGTGGTAGACGATCCGGATAGCCAATGGATCTTGAATATAACGAACGATGCATGGTTCGGCGATTCCGATGGCCCAAGTCAACATCTGAAGGCTGTGTGTTTTCGAGCAATCGAAGAAGGTAAAGCAATTGCCAGATGTGCTAACAATGGGATCTCATGTGTGATAGACTGCCACGGGCAAGTCAGGGCGAAACTGGATACCGACGTCGTGGGCCGCATAGAAACGAGAATGCCCCTGAAATATCATCAGACATTCTTTTCCACCTGTAAAAATAGTACCATACTCATCGTTCTGTTATTAACGTTTTTATTCACCCTAAAACGGAAGAGAAGATGGCGGTCGAGGCGACGGGAAGTCTAAAGAATCAGGGCATCATTATATACGGCGCTGATAGAGCTCATAACGCTGAATTAGCGTACGATATGATCGTGAATTACTTGGTCGTTGAGGATATAAACCTTACCAAAAAACACATCTTAGCCAACACATATCCAAATTTTATGAAAATTGGGCTGATCGATGACAGGAGTGAGATTCCAATTGATGATACTAGAGCAATCACCCAATTCCTAGCGCAGAAACCAACTCTAGAGGGTAGACGCGCGGTCCTCGTAGAGGATGCTGAGAATATGTCGCGGAACGCCGCGAACTCGATACTGAAGGTTGTCGAGGAAATGCCAACTGATTCTATATTCGTGTTGACGACGACGAGTCTATCTCTGATACTCCCAACAATTCGTTCCAGGTGTCTCAAGATATACGCCAAAACTCAGGGGCCGATGGTATCGGGATATCCGGATGTCACCGAATATATAAAAAGCAAATTACCAAATATTGATACTGAGTATGTGAAGCAAGTCATCGTATTCATCGAATCTGGATGTAAGAACCTAACAGCCTTCGCCAAACAACACGCCGAAACCGCCGAAGAATTCCTGGAGGTTATGAGCGCATACCATTTCTACATGGCCTCTAAAAAACAGGATCAGGCCGCCGCCGATAAAGTGTTATTTCTACAGGAATTGAGTTATTATCTAAGGAATGCTTCGCCAGATAAACAGAACACAATCATAGCGGCTTGTGTACCCACATAATTTGACACACACGAAAGCGTTCATCAGATTTAATGTACCAGACATAATCAGGCAATTCATTTATTGCTGGGAACATACCCCATCGCGGGTCTTCTGGATTCGCGCTCTAAATTCGTTTGAGTATTATCCTTAATTTTGGTAACATTCATGTATCTGGGGATAAAAGGAAGCGGTAATTTGTTCTAGGTTACCGTTGTGGTTTTATCGTGTTAGGAGACGTTTTTTATGAGTAAAGGTGAGGGCGTTGGCACTGAACAAGAGTTTAAGGGGCTGCGATCTATTGTTTGGCCTATCCATAACTTTGAACTAAAGAAGTTTTTGCCGATGGGGTTGATGATGCTGTGCATCTTATTTATATATACCCTAGTGCGTGATCTTAAAGATACATTGATGGTGAGTTGTGCCACGGGAGGTGGCGCTGAGACCCTCGGCTTCCTGAAGCTATATGGTGTCACGCCATCCGCTATAGTCTTCATGATTGTCTTCGTGAAGTTAGCCAATATTTTTGAGCGAGAAAAGTTATTCGTTGTGATTACATCATTTTTCTTAGCTTTTTTTGCATTGTTCGGGTTCATCTTATATCCATTACGGGATATTCTCCATCTTTCTCAGGAGACAATTACGTCACTGCAAGAGACAATCCCAAGACTCCACTGGGTATGGCCCGTCATAGGGAACTGGAGTTACGCGTTGTTCTATATTCTTTCTGAGCTTTGGGGCAGCGTCGTTTTGACCGCATTATTTTGGCAATTTGCAAACGAGATAATGAAGGTTACTGAAGCCAAAAGATTCTACAGTCTCTTTGGATTCATCGGTAATTTTGGGTTACTCGCATCAGGATCCGTCATCATTATATGTGCGAACTTCGCGAAGGGCAGCACTGGGATCGACGCATTTGGTATTAATCTCCGGTATCAAATGGGGGCCGTCGTGTTGTTCGGTTCGATTTTGCTGTATCTTTTGCACTGGATGTATAAGCACGTCCTCACGGATCCAAAGTTATATAACCCCGGTGAGGGGCAAAAAAAGAAGAGTAAGCCGAAGCTGGGGCTGAAGGAGAGCGCCAAGATGATATTTACGTCACCTTATCTCCTCATGATCGCGGTCCTGCTATTGGCCTATGGCGTCTCGATTAATCTCATAGAATGTGTGTGGAAAGGGCAAATCAAGATGCAGTATCCGGATTCCAACGATTATAACGCCTTGATGGGCAAGCTTTCCTTCACGACGGGGTGCATCACGATAATCGTCATGTTGGTTGGAGCCAACATTTTGAGGAGATTCTCATGGAGGACGGCGGCCCTCGTGACGCCGATGTTCTTGTTGCTGACTAGCGTCGTGTTCTTTGGCGTGATTATGTATGAGAATGCTAATGGGCTCGAATCGAACATCATGGGAGTATCTGTGCTGCTGGTGGCCGTTATAACGGGACTCGTCCAGAACGCGTTTTCTAAGGGCGTGAAGTACTCACTGTTTGACTCGACGATGCAGATGGCGTACATCCCTCTCGATCAGGAACAGAAGGTTAAGGGGCAGGCGGCCGTCGGGATTCTGGCTGGGCGCGGTGGCAAATCTGGTGGCGCCTTCATACAATCGACCCTGCTATTGGTGGCAGGCGGCGGAGTATCCCTATCGAGTATGGTGGATATCCTGGGCTCCATCGTGTTCATCGTGGTAATCCTGTGGATTATCTCCGTCTTTGGATTGAGTAAGAAATTCGAGGCACTAACAGCCGAGAAGAAGGCAGAATAACCGAATAACATAGCTGTGGCCGGGATCTATTTTGAGATCTCGGCCTTCTGAGTACAATGAGTCAATTGTAATTTGAATTCCAATTGCAACAATGGGCGACTGCGCCAGCAGAGTCTACGCATGAGAAACTCTCTTCATACATTCAATAAATTTCTGCGGCATTGTCGCGCCTTATAAATCAAAATACCTCGACAGCGCAACAAAACCCGCAATCCCTGAGGGGAAGATAGTCACAAAATCTCATGCGTAGGTCCTGGAACTCAACCACAGCTGCCTTGACTCATCCCGTTGGTTATGCGAAAATGTCCGTTATTGAAGTGTGTTTGGTTACTACAGAGATGGCTGTTCCTAAGAAGAAGACCTCCAAATCTAAGAAGGGCATGAGAAGATCCCACGATTTTGATACTCCGGTGAATTTTGCAATTTGTGATAACTGCGGAAAGGCCGTCATGCAACATAATGTCTGCAAATTCTGCAACACGTATAACGGCCGGAATATTAAGACCACCGCCAGGATCGAGGGGATGTAGCTTTGCTTAGTCCCTGTATCTTGTTCTGGATCATTCGATGACCAGAATTGCTTTGGACATGATGGGGGGGGATCAAGGTGTTGAGTCCAATGTGGCCGGTATTACCCACTGGTTCTCCGCCAACAAGAACAAAGATGTGCATTTTGATCTGTTTGGAAATAAGCCACTTATAGACTCCGCCATCGCTAAGGTTTCGAAATTCCCAGTTGATTTATGTGAGGTTCACGATACGGGGGAACGTGTGATAGCCCCAGATGACCGCCCGTCGATGGCGATCAAACGGGGCGGTGGATCCAGTATGTTTGAGGCCATCTCCAGTGTGGCGCTGGGGAAGAGCGATGCCGTTGTGTCATCCGGGAATACGGGGGCATATATGGCCCTCGCTAAAATAGTCATCGGAATGATGGGAGGAATGGAGCGGCCGGCCATCGTTAGCATCATCCCCAACATTAAGGGCCGCAGTGTGATGTTAGATCTGGGGGCCAACACCTCATGTTCCTCAACGCAGCTCGTTCAGTTTGCCGTCATGGGATTGGCGATTGCTCGTGTCATGCTCGGGCTCCACAGCCCCAGCGTCGGCATCCTCAATATAGGGACCGAAAGATCGAAGGGAACAGAGGTCCTAGATGAGGCGTATAAAATATTGGCGAGAGCTCGCCATATTAAATTCGTGGGCTTTGTTGAGGGGACTGATATCATGGCCGGGACTTCAGACGTCATCGTGACAGACGGATTCCCGGGGAATGTATCACTCAAGACCATGGAGGGAGTCATAAGATATTTAACATATCTCACGAAAAATGAGATCGAGAATAGTATCCTCTGCAAGATAGGGTATTTGTTTTGTCGTAAGATGGTATCGTCGATTAAGGATGCGATAGATCCGAGGCGGCATAACGGGGCCCCCTTCGTTGGTCTTCAGAAAATTGCCGTCAAGAGTCACGGCAACTCAGATGCTATCGGGTTCGCACAGGCCATCTCTGCCGCCATAAAATTAGCTGAGTCTGATTTTATAGCCAGTATCTCTAAGGCGTTGTTGACAATTAAAACTGAACCACCCAATGAAAACAGCAATAAGTAGTATCGCGGGCTATTTGCCGTCTAAGATCATTACCAACGATGATCTTTCGAAGACGTTGGATACGACCCATGAATGGATATTCGATAGGACTGGCATCGAGCAACGCCATCTCGTCTCCGATGGAGAATTTGCATCGGATCTGGGCATAATAGCCGCCAAAAAAGCCTTAGAGCAGATTAATTTTGATCCATCCAATATTGATGCAATAATTGTATCGACCACGACGTCTGATCGTAGATTCCCATCATGTGCCGCCAGGATTCAAGGGGAACTCCAGGCGAACAGAGCCTTTGCATTCGATGTGGCCGCCGCGTGTGCCGGCTTCATCTATACTATCGCCATCGCCGACAGTATGATGAAGAGTCGGCAGCTGCAGAACGTTTTACTGGTATGCTGTGAGACGTTGTCACTCTTCGTTGATTGGACTGATCGCTCGACTTGTGTGTTGTTTGGAGACGGAGCGGGGGCCTTGCTCCTGAACGCCGCTGAGGATGATTCTCCAAGTGGCCTGGTGGCGACGAAGCTCTATACCGATGGTTCTCCCGAGAAATATAATTCAATCCTGTCCCATAACGGCCCGCAAAACGACAATAGGGGGTACACAACGATGATGGGACGAGCAGTCTTTAAGTATGCCATTGAAAATATGTCTGCGTCTATGCACGAAATCTTGACTGAAAATAATATGACGCTCAATGATATCGATTGGATTATTCCTCATCAGGCGAATCGCAGGATACTGGAGTCACTTTGTAAGATGAAGAATTTCCCTCTAGAGAAAATGATCATCACGACTCAGGATCATGCGAATACTTCTTCGGCATCCATTCCCCTCGCCATGTGCCGTGCCATCGAGAATGGCCGTATAAAAAAGGGGCAAACGATTTTGATGACGGCTCTCGGGGCGGGGCTTGTATACGGTTCCGCCATTATAAAGTATTGATGTTTTTTAGGAGGTAAGGAACAGATGAATTACGATAAGAACAACGTGTTCTACAAGATTATACACAAAGAAATTCCGGCGGATATTGTCCTGGAAGGCGATCATTATATAGCCATCAAGGATATAAATCCTAGGACTCCGGTTCATATTCTGTTGATCCCAAAAGGGAATTACGTGGATTACGAGGATTTTGCATCGAACGCAACTCCCGAAGAAATCGTGAATTTTCACCGAGGAATCGGCAGGATTGTCGAAATGATGAATCTGCGGTCCGGTGGTTTTAAGCTATTATCCAATGCCGGCCCATTTGTTTATCAATACATTGAAGGTCAGCAGGTAATGCATATGCATCTTCATATTCTCGGCGGCTGATAATATTGTAATTTTCTGGAGGAAGACATGGATCCAAACAATCCCAAACAGTTAAAAGATACGGTGTTCTTGCCGAAGACGACTTTCCCGATGCAGGGGAATCTCACGAAAAAGGAGCCGGCCATACTTGAAGAGTGGGATAATGGTGATCTATACGGCAGAATACGAGCAAATTCCAAAGGAAGAAAAAAGTTTATACTGCATTTCGGGCCGCCATATGCGAATGGTCATACCCACATAGGCCACGCCCTCATCGGCATCCTGAAGGATGCAGTCGTGAAGTCTTATCAGATGTCCGGAT
The DNA here is from genome assembly GCA_031258145.1 of Holosporales bacterium. Classification (GTDB taxonomy): domain Bacteria; phylum Pseudomonadota; class Alphaproteobacteria; order RUG11792; family RUG11792; genus JAIRNI01. The sequence continues at coordinate 32,005 of JAIRNI010000054.1, read as the reverse complement.
ATGATGCGCCACTAGTCATCGGCTGGGATTGCCACGGTCTACCAATCGAGTGGAAGATAGAGGAATCATATCTAAAACAGAAGAAAAAGAGAGAAGACGTACCGATCGATGAATTCATGGGGAAATGCAGAGAATTCGCCAAGCAATGGGTCGATATTCAAAGGGAAGAGTTCAAGAAGCTCGGCATCATTTCAGATTTCAACAATCCATACAATACGATGGATAAAGAATCAGAAGCAACCATCTGCGAAAAGTTCTTTGAGATAGTGAAGAAGGGCCTGGTATACCGAGGTAAAAAGCCCGTAATGTGGTCCGTCGTCGAGAAGACGGCACTAGCCGAGGCAGAATTGGAATATCACGATAAGGTAAGCGACGCAATCTACGTTAAATATCCGATCATCGAATCAACGAATAAGGATTTAATCGGCGCTTATACCCCGTCATCGGAAGAATTGATGGCAGGAGACACGGAGCGCAGAAGCGAAGCGTGCTCTGGTGTACGTGAGCATTCGAGCACCGGATCGACGAACCAGAAAGCTTTCGAGGGCAGGGTATATGTATTGATCTGGACGACGACGCCATGGACGATCCCAGGCAGTAAAGCCGTCGCGTATTCACGGGACTTTGAATATGCACTCGTCGAGATAAAAGGTACACGGTATATCATCGCCAAATCCCTAGTGGACTCCGTCATGAATGACGCCGGTATTTCAAATTACGAAATCATCAGTACCATGAGTGGAGCAGATTTAGAGGGAACCATCTGCGAGCATCCATTAAAAAATTTGGGGTTTACCGATGGGATACCTGTAGTTCCGGCTTCTCACGTGACGATCGATACAGGAACGGGCCTCGTCCATACGGCACCCGCCCATGGGGTCGAGGATTTCATGGTGGCGAAGGAATTCAATCTCCCCGTAGGAAACGTGGTTAATGACGATGGGATTCTATCGGATTCATTGCCATACTTCCGGGGAGAGCATGTTTTTAAGGTCAATCCCAAAGTCATCGAAGAATTAAAACAGGTCGGCAATTTGCTTCATGCTTCCCAGATAACTCATAGTTACCCACATTCATGGAGATCAAAGGCTCCACTCATCTTTAGGACGACAAACCAGTGGTTCATCTCCATTTCCGATATCAGAGATAAATTGCTGAGCGAAATCAATGAGGCGAAGTGGTTCCCCAGTTGGTATATTAATCGCATCAGAAGCATGGTGGAAAAGAGGCCGGATTGGTGCGTTTCGAGACAGCGTATATGGGGCGTCCCCATCGCGTTGTTCATCCATAAGCAGACCAATGAAATCCTGATCGATGAAGAGGTATTCACAAAAATAACTCAAGCATTCAGGGAGGAAGGGATAGAAGCCTGGCACAATAAGCCGGCGGATTATTTCCTGTGCAATAAATATAACTCAGATGAATATATACAGGTCAGCGATACACTAGAGGTTTGGTTCGATAGTGCGTGCTCACATCACTATGTTTTGGAGGCGAGAGATGAGCTCTCCTGGCCAGCCGATTTATATTTCGAGGGCTCAGATCAGCATCGTGGATGGTTCCAATCGTCACTAGTGGAATCGGTCTGTACGACGGGGAAAGCCCCGTACAGACACGTCGCCACCAATGGCTTTGTCCTCGATAAAGACGGTAAGAAGATGTCCAAATCATTGGGAAACGTCGTTTCTCCAGACTACGTCATCAAAAGATTTGGAGCCGATATATTGAGGCTATGGTGCCTGAACTCCGATTATTCGGAGGATACCCGTATAGGTGACGAGATTCTCATCAGGCAACAGGACGTATACAGGAGGTTTAGAAATACGCTGCGATATCTTCTGGGCGTCATTTCATATCACGATTCTAGTGACCAGGTAGAATACGGTGAACTACCAGATCTCGAGAAGTTGATCCTGCATCAGTTGTATGAACTTGATGTAGTGCACAAAGAATCGATAGCGCGGTACGAATTTCAGCGATTCTGCTCGGCTTTACATTCATTCTGCGCCAACGATTTATCGGCGTTTTATTTTGATATACGCAAGGACACCATCTATTGTGATGCAAAGGATCATATCAAGAGAAGAGCTTGTATTCACATCATGAACGAATTATTTGTCTTTATATCTCATTGGCTGGCTCCGATATTATCATTCACGACCGAGGAGGCCTGGCTCTGCTATCCACAGAATCATGATAGAAAGAGTATTCACCTCAATTCATTCCCGACTCCAAAGGCCATGTGGCGCAACACAGACCTCTTCACAAGATGGCAATTCATCAGAGAGATCAGAAGAAATATAACGTCGTCCATTGAGATAGAAAGATCCACGAAGACCGTGGGCTCCAGCCTCGAAGCGGAAATTTCAATTTATTCGAGTGATCTTGCGGTGACGAAGAAGATGATGGACAGGGATATGGCCGAGATTGCGATAGTATCCAAAACGAAAATAATCAATGCGCAGCCTCCTCACAACGCCACGTTCTATGAAGGTACAAAGATCGGAATAGTGGTTACCAAATCGCCGGGATCCAAATGCGATCGTTGTTGGAAAGTCTCAGAGGACGCGATGCCGACCTCAACGCCATATGGCGATGTCAACATCTGCCCAAGGTGTAAAAGGATAGTGATGGGCCCGAACGATTTACACATGACCGAAGCCTGAGAAATTTCCAAAAGAATTCACCTTATCCCAGAGCGATGGAGGAATATACTCAGCCAACCTCATCCCCAACGCGGTCGTTGCCTCAAGTAGAGTAAAGATTGGTAGCAGGGGTCCTTGGACAATTTTTTTTCCCCCCCGTCTTTGAATTTGATAAGGGCCTATGTGACTGTTAATTCGAGCGAATAAAATTAAGCTTGACGGTAGACGACCAACGAACACATAATCATCTTTTCTATCCCGACCATCGACAGGGCTTTCTTACCCCCGCCACACAAAGTCGAATCGATAGCAGGGATATAACGTTTCAGAGTGACTACTCCCAGGAGCCAGTCGGGGTGTGGCTCGCCAACAACGGATTCGATTTACAAAGTAGGGTAAACTACGCGGAACAGAGGACACCCATCCCCCCAGGGGTCTAAGATACAGAGAGGAAACCATCCTAAGGAGAATTTTAAGGATGCAAAGAAAGGACATAATCAAAGCAGCGGTGTTAGCAACGATCATCGGAAGCTCAACAGGGAACATTGAAGCATCACAATGTCAGCCTGGTGGATTCTACGGTGCGGTCAACATAGCGGTAATATTCAATCGGTGCAAATTTACGTTCGACAAAGACAAGGAGGTGGCCGCAGTAAGCACACTTTTATCGGCCATTAAAGGAAAACAAAGCGCTAAATTCACACAATTATCGACATTAGCGGCGGCGCAAGGGAAAAAAGAGCAAGAGATAATCGAGGTAACCACAGGATTAATTTTGGCAGCCGCCACAAAGGCGGACGGGTCCCTTAAAACGGATTGGGATGAAACTGAAACACTTTGGCAATCAGGCAAGAACTTCGACAACAGCTCCGGCGCTGGGACGAACGGATCACCTGGGAAATGGCTAAAGGACCTATTGTCTCTTAAAGAGGTCAAGGACATGACGGGCAAATTCGTCCCTTCACAATTAATTACTCAAGCACAACAAATAGCCGAGAAGCTAGTGAGCGAACACAAGAAGTCCGGCGAGATGAAAGATTTGATCGCAAGTATCTCTGCAGGATCTAAAATGGATACAATGAAAGGCATCGCCATCAAAGAAAACACCGGAGGCACTGAGACAAAGTCTATTCCCTCTCTATCCGAGGACACGACCAATAATTACGTGAAAGAGGCGAGCGATCGTCAATCAATCGAATCCGAACTGGCTGACTGGATAAAGACTGCCAGAGAAGCAGTCGGCGAAGCCAGCACACAATGGCTGCAGGTGTTCTTCCCCAATGGGGATAAGACCAACACAGCTCTTACGCCCACAGAGGTGGCTATCAATCTATCCGGTCTCCCGGCTAAGCTGGTCGAAGAGGAGTGGAAGGAGTTCGGACTAGACCAAACCGGTTTTCGAACTAAGCGAGCCACAGCGTTTAGCGTGGGAGCAGCCTTCGGTTACAAGTTCCGGATTTCTGACTTATTCGTATTGGGAGAAATAGGTGGGGATTTCTACTTCGGAAGGAAGATCAAAATCCAGGAGGAGGACAAGGCAGCAGACAAGAACGCTCCAGCCCTCACTGCGCAACAGAAGTTCGGGTTCCCGATCCAGGTTGGATTTGGATTCAATATAACTACAGACTTCGAGGCAACGTTCCTCGTTGGTGGGGAATTCCAGGGCCACACGATCGACACAACGGCGGCAGGGGAAACATTCCAGCATATGAAGGGCATCGAAAGCATAGGTCGGGCCCTCAACGCGCGGTTCTTCAGTTCAGACGCAACCAAGAAGGACGCCATCGATTTGAACTTCCTGAACGGCAAAGCGTGGGCGGATACCTACAAGAAACACAACAAGCTAGTGTTTGCTCCAAGCGTGGGGGTCGGTATCATGTTCGCGGCCACACCACAGGTGGCATTCAGGGCGCAATACAGGTGTTGCTTCCAGAAACAGCTCACCACAATCGAGAAGGTTGGAGCAAAGGTTTCACATAGTTCGCACAAGATCATCATCTCAGCAGTATTCCCCATATAGATACCCAAGGCCCCGGTGACCCAAGTGTCACTGGGCCTTCATCCCAAGAAGCGGGGGGTTTCACAGGCCACCTCTTTCATGTTTAGCATCTTCCAGAATGCATGTGAGTCTGGTTGGAGCCACTTATGATCGCTATATTATTCAAAGCAAGCAATGGATCAGCCCCCGCCTTCTTCCTTTTTTTTCGCCATTAACTCGGGATCCGGGTCTGCTTATAAATATGAGCGGGTAGGAAACCCACCCCAGATGCCATCAGGACGGAAAACTGGGGACGGGTCATGTCCAGGAAGACACACATTCCACATTAGCTGACAGAAGATTTACATACACACCCGCCCGATGGTCGATAACCAGGGTAAAATGACTCAGAGATATAAGGGTCTAAGAGGAAAGGATGAGCAAAATCAAAAGCATAGCGATGATGGCGGCAGCCGTAGGGGCAGTCGGCCGGGGCCAAGCCACGCCATGTCAGCAGGGCGGGTTTTATGTGGGGGTCAACGTAGCAGCGGTGATCAGCAGGTACAAACTTCGGTTGGACAAGAGCCAGGAGGTGCAGAACTTACAGAGGATCCTGAAGGCCATCCAAGGGTCCCATGAGCAGGAATTTAAGGATCTGGAGCGGTTGTCACCCGTGCAGGCACAGCGGACAGATGAGGTGGTAGCAGTATTCTCAGGTTTGGTCAAGGCAGCCTTGACGAAGGCCGATGGGTCCTTAAAGGACGGTATAAACGACACTAAGGACATGGACACATGGATCAAAACAGGCGGGGTATTCGATCAGGTCGGTTCGTCCGGGGCGTGGGTGAAAGACTTGCTCGAAGCGGCTCCCGCAGTGTATGCCCAGGTGAACAAGCTACAGCCCAGCGGGATCATCGCACGCATCGAGGAGGTGGTTAAGGCAGTCGTGGAGGGAGCGAAACAAGCGGGGCAACTGAAGAAGGTGATCCAGATAATCGAGGCGGGGTCTAAGATCAGTACGCTGAAGGCTAAAGAGATAAATGCAGACGCGAAGGGGGCGATAATGGAAGAAAAGGATATCCCCTCACTATCCCCAGATACGATCGCGAATTATGCGAGCGATGCAGAAAAACTCCGGGCTCGGGAAGCGAAGCTTACTGAGTTGGTACAGACAGCCAGGGACGCGAGCGGCGGGAGTGACGAACTGCAGCGAATGTTTTATACAGATGGCGATCCATCCAAAACCGCTTTGTCGGTTGCCGAGGTCGCTGAATGGATGGCCGGATTCCCGGAGAAAGCTGTCAAAGCGGAGATCACGGAATTGGATCTCGACGCGAATGGTAAACTCGTCAAGAAGGTCGCAGGAGTTGGCTTTGGGGCGTGCGTAGGTTGTAAGCACAGGCTTTCAGATTTCTTCTTGTTGGGTGAACTCGGAGCTGATATCTACTTCGGAGGGAAGGTCAAGATACGGGAGCAAGCAAAAGCGCAGGCCAGCGACGCACCAGGGTTTACCGGACAGCAGAGATTCGGGGTTCCTATCCTACTGGGAATCGGTTACAACATTACGCCCGACTTCGAGGCAGTTTTTGTTGTTGGTGGTGAGTTCCAAGGTCAAACAGTGGATACGTCTGCAGGCGGAGAACTATTACAGCACCTGAAGGGCATCGACAAGATCGCGAAAGCTATCAACGACAAGTACTATAGTGACGACGCAACCAAGAAGGACGCTATCGATATGTCGCCCCTAGACGGCAAAGTATGGGAGGAAAAATACAAGAAGCACACCAGATTCGTATTTACCCCATGCGTGGGTTTTGCCATCGTGTTCGCTGCAACGCCACAGGCAGCCTTCAGGGTGCAGTACAGGTGCACGTTCCAGAGGCAGATCACAACTGCCAAGAAAGCTGGGGTTGAGATTTTCCACAGCTCACACAAGATCATCGCCGGGCTAGTACTCTACATGTAAATGGACTGGGGCCAGGCGGCACACACCACCGGAACCAATGCACGAAGATGGAGGGGCTGTGAAAGTCCCTCCGTTTAGTATTTCGGATCTTTCAGGGAATGTATTTGAGCCATTTAGCAATCGCGTGGTAGGGTATGTTAAACGAAGCAAAAAGTGGCTCTGAAGCCGCTTTCGGCCAATTTTTTCTACGCTGATTTTGATCCGTACTTAAGTGGTTATCAAGTTGCGAGAGCGTAAAACATCAACATGGAGTTATGGCGGGAGCGATTCCACAGCAGGAGGTGATGTCGTAAAAGACACACAACCCGAGCTAAACGACCAGTGGTTAACTGATTCGGGAACAGGAACGTGGATAAAAGGGGTACGATGAGTCAGAGATATAAGGGAGTAAAAGAGGAAAAGATGCAAAAAATCAGAAGAGTTAAGGTGATAACGGCGGCAGTGGCGGGGTTGGTTATAGCGCCGCAGCTGCAAGCTACGGTAGTTAGTGGCGGACGCACATACGTCGGAGGAAAGTTCTCCGCTTGTTTCACCAAGTTGAAGCTGACGGTGGACAAGGAGAAGCTGGCAGAGACGGCAGAGAATTGCGTAAAAGACCTCAGAGCAAGGTTAATGAGCATGAAGGAAAAATCCGAGCAAGCAGAACCAAAGTTTAAGCAGTACTGGGATGCGCTCAAACAGGCACTACCGGTGATCTTCAAGCATGTGGCAAAAGACCAGGCAGACACCAACAAAACAGATGTGGGTGGGTTAGTCACGGTAAGAAGTTTGGAAGACCTTGCACTGGAAAGCGGGCCGATACCACTTTTCCTGAAAGCAGTGCAGAAGGCAGCTCCAATCATCACCACAAAAAATTACAAAACAGAAATCGGCGCAGCCAGTTACGACCCCGATGCCATAAGCGCAGGAATAATCCAGGAAGTCGAAGCTGGTGGTTTCCAGAAGCAACAGGATTTAGCTCAGGCGGTGTTAGACATTACTGAAACGGCAGGCCTCGCAATTCTAGCTGGCAAGCTGGCGTTTAGGTCTGGTGGGACAGCAGTTGTACCTACCTCTGCTTTTAAAGCAAAATTCGATATGCTGACGGATGACGTTCGTAATGGCATCACAGATGTGGCGCAACAGGTACAAACGACCAATGCTGAGATGAAAGCGTTATTGGCAGCCAGCCAGGAAGGGGTCGGAGAAAACAATACGGCAGTGGGGGCGATATTCTACGGCGATCCGGCCGGCAAAACCGATCCTCGTGATCCGAAAGCGGTAATTGACCAACTGACTGCCGCCGCGGAAAAAGTATCCCAGACAGAGTGTGAGGAACTCAATCTTGACGACGAATGTAAGGTTAGGAAGCATGCGAATGTGTTCGCTGCTGGATTTATCATAGGTGGAGAGTATCGGTTTGGATCAAGATTATTCGTATTTGGAGAAACAGGAGTTGATGCGTACTTTGGGAAAGGGGCCGAGGTGAGGGATCAACATGCAGGAGAGGATGCTGCACCAATAGCATTTAAACCCAGGCTTAGTATTCCGGTGGTCCTTGGAGTTGGTGCGGATCTAGGGCAAGGTGTACGGCTCTCAATCTACGGTGGAGTTAACTGGACGTTCGCCAAGGTTGACACTACCGCGGCCAAGACCGTCCTCCAGGATGTCCATGCGTTGAAGTCAGTAGTCGAGAAAGTTAACGAGAAAATCTACGGTACCCCAGAAACCCAGGCGAACGCTCTTGATACGAAGGTGTTTGGTGATAAGGAGCTGGATGCAGTGTATAAGTCTCACAGCAAGTGCAAAGCGGTGCCAACGATCGGAGCAAATCTAGACATTCCTTTCAATCCGCAGACGGTGGTTCGAGTAGGATTTGAGTATGACCTCCCAAAGACGTTCGCAACGACCGAAGACGTAGGCATGGAGTTTAAGGTCAACGGCTGTAAGGTTAAGGTCGCCCTCCTGGTGTTCCTCAACTAGGCGTTGTATATCGCCCACCATGGGGCCGAGAGAGATATGATTCTTGCTTGGCCCCCGTTTTGTGGGCAGCTGTTGTTGCGGTGTGTTGTCCGTCGTGCTAGAATAAATAGTGTTTGGTGTATTGTTTCTTGATGGGGTTTTACGATGAGAATTAGGAGATACACTTCGGAAGTCTTGAATAGTTCGATTATTATTGCCGTGTTGTTTTTGGGGCTTTGCGAGGCTGGTTGTTATGTCTTTGCCAGTGAAGATGTTGGTAGCGAAGCAGAGTTAGAGGCTAAAGCTGAAGAAAAGGCGAACCGGAGGCCTGAAGAGAACGAGGGAGAGGCTCCGGTATCTCATGATTCGTCGTGTGGCGTCCTACCGTCGACTGGGTTCTATGCCGGGGGCGAGGTTGGCATTGATTTTGCCAGTAATTGGTTCAGGGAAGCTTCTACCGCCGAGAAAGACAAGATCAAGAAAAGCAAAACAGGATTCACGGGAGGAGTGTTCGGCGGATATAATCTCCAGATTGGAGGTCTTATCCTCAGCTTGGAATGCCTGATCGGGATGAAGCCCTCTAAAACCGAAACGACAATAGGGACGGATAGCGAAAAGAAAGAGGCCTCTTTGAAGAGGGGATGCTATTTCGGAGTTTCGCCCAGGATCGGCTATTCATTGTGGAGTGGAGGATTCGGGTATCTTAAATTCGGTACTGATTTCACGAAACACCGGTTTACCCTCACGAATGCGAGTGACGGTAAGGAAACCAAAAAGAACGGCAGTAAATTTCAGCTGAAGGCAGCCGTTGGTGTGGAACAGCACTTTGCCCGGTGGTTTCTTAGGGCTGAGTGCGGCAAGTGTTTCCATAGAAAAGTCGGAGATGTTGATAGTATAGAGGCCGGAACTAAGTCGTGGATGATGGCCGCTGGTTGCGGATACAGGTTCTAGGTTGGGTTTCTTTGATGATTACTGGTCGTAATCAGGGCCTACGCATGAGATTTTGTGACTATCTTTTTGCAGCAAGTAAAGCTAAAAGTTGCTTAGGTTTTGTTTATTTCGGAGAGTTTTGCTATGACTCTCGCAAATGTGTTTAAAGGTTTTTTTTGGAGTGAATGATCAAAGGTCGTGGGAAATATGGATGTTTTGAGGAAATGAGCATTTGGAGATCTTAGATAAAGCGAAAGACAAAAAGGATAGAGCTGTTAGATCGCTTATGAGAAGAAACGCTATGTCTGAGAATCATATCATTGCATGTGTGAAGAAAGATTCTCATGCGTAGGATCTGGTATTGAATGCACTCTCTCTTGATCAATTGGTTAGGTTCGTGATATCATCTTACTGGATGTCGTCAGAGATTTCATAGAGGATTGTGTTTTAGTGGAAGTTACTGTCATCGATAATAATGTTGAGCATGCTCTACGTGTTTTGAAGAAGAAAATGCAGAGAGAAGGCATCTATAAGGACATGAAGATACACCGTCATTTTGAGAAGCCATCTGAAAAGAGGGCGCGGAAACGCATAGATTCTCTTAGAAGGGCAAGGAAATTATCTAGGAAACGTCACGATAGAGTCGGCTAACTGTAATGTATTTGTTCGTCTCGAAGAAAGCGTTGTTTTTTCTTTTGGGGACTTCGGTTAGATGAGCAATAGTATTTTGGATAAGACTTATAATCCGAAGCAATTCGAGTCCGATACCTATCGTCGGTCCACGGGGGAGTTTGGGCCTCGCAATGGTGAATCCTCTATTTTTACAATTCTCATGCCACCACCCAACGTCACTGGAGTCCTGCACTTGGGTCACGCCCTAACGTATACCATCCAAGACATTCTGATCCGGTATCATAGGCAAAACGGGGCTGATGTCCTCTGGCAGCCGGGGACGGATCACGCCGGAATCGCGACGCAGCTGGTCGTCTCCAGAGAGCTGGAGTCCAATGGTATAGATCCGCAATCTCTTTCTCACGCGGAGTTCATCTCCAAGATCTGGGAATGGAAGCACCAGTCTGGTGGTAAGATTGTTGAGCAGCAGAAGGCCCTTGGGTGCTCGGCTCCGTGGGATCTTTCGCGCTTCACGATGGACGACGATTTTTCCGAAGCCGTGATTGAGGCTTTTGTTGCGCTATACAAGGCGGGACTCATATTCCGAGATAAGCGCCTCGTCAACTGGGATACCAAATTACAGACCGCCATCTCCGACCTCGAGATTCAGAATAAAGAAGAGAAAGGTGTGTTATGGCACATTAAATATAGAATCTGCGATTCGGATGAATTCATCACGATCGCCACGACTAGGCCCGAGACCATGTTTGGTGATACGGCAATCGCGGTGCATCCAGATGATGAACGATATACGCATCTCATCGGTAAGACGGCTGTGATTCCATATACAGATAGGCAAATTCCGATCATAGCGGATGATTATTCCGATATCCAAAAGGGAACGGGATGCCTCAAGGTCACCCCCGCCCACGATATCAATGATTTCGCCATCGGGAAGCGCCATAACCTCGAGATGATTACGGTCATCGATAAGACTGGGCATTTAATGTCGGATTACGTTCCGGATTTCTTGAGGGGCCTATACGTCAAGAAAGCCAGGAAAGTCCTCTTGGAGAAATTGAAGGAAGATGGACTGATGATTCGTGAAGAGGAGATAATCCACACCATCCCTTATGGTGATAGATCGGGAACGGTCATAGAGCCGCTCCTCACGGATCAGTGGTTCCTGGATTCCAAGGCGTTGGCTCGGGAGGCAATTAGAGTCGTCGAAGAAAAAGAAATTAGGTTTTATCCTGAGAAGTGGGAGAATACCTATTTCGATTGGATGTATCATGTTGAGCCATGGTGCATATCGAGACAGATACTGTGGGGGCATCAGATCCCGGCTTGGTATGGCCCAAACGGCGAGATTATCGTCGAAAAAACGGAGGAAGAGGCATTCCGCGAGGCCGAAAAGCGTGGTATCGCCAAGGATCAACTGACGAGAGAAACAGACGTGTTGGATACGTGGTTTTCCTCCGGACTCTGGCCATTCGCCGCGCTGGGATGGCCCAAACGAACGGATTCTCTGGCAAGGTATTATCCGACCTCCACGTTGGTCTCTGGGTTCGATATCATCTTCTTCTGGATTGCGCGCATGATCATGATGAGTCTGTTTTTCATGAAAAAAATACCGTTCAAAGACGTGTATATCCATGCGTTGGTGCGCGATGAGAAGGGGCAAAAGATGTCGAAATCCAAGGGTAACGTCGTGAATCCAATGGATTTGATAGATGAATTCGGGGCCGACGCCCTGCGATTTACACTGGCGTTTCTATCGGTCCCTGGACGAGATATTAAATTTGGCCGAGATAACGTAAAGATCAGCCGGAATTTTATAACGAAGATTTGGAATGCCGCGAGGTTCCTGCAAACTAAGGGAATTGTCTTGGGGGAAAATATCAATGCGATCCATCACAAGGTAGATCACTGGATTATAGCGAAGTTAAAGAAATTCAAGGCGGATATTGATGGTGATATCGCGGCGTACAGATTCGATTACGCCACTCGGAATATTCAATTTTTCCTGCGGGATATTTTCTGCGATTTTTATATAGAGACCCTCAAGATTCAGGATGATCAGGCCACAAAAATGATCGCGGGGTATGTGTTCTCGGAGTTCCTGCGAATCGTAAACCCATTCATTCCGTTCGTAACGGAGCACCTGTGGAGCACTCTCTCCAATTCATCTGAGACTTTGGTGAATAGGAAGCATGTGGAAATTCAGGGCTTGGAGGTATCCGTAGAATACGAACAAGAAGTCGACGAATTCCTGGAGCTAATTCACACAATCCGCTCCGAGAAGACCAATGCAGAATCAGATGGAAGCGTCGCATTCGACGCCCTAATTCAACGCATGAAGGACTGGCCCGGAGAACTCGGCACTTTGGCAGGGATAGTCGGTTAAACGGAGTTCCGATGAGTCTGATGAATAGATGGCCTTTTCAGAGCTCTATCAACAAGGTTGACGATTTGCTACAATCTAGTGTCGCTAGGCTGAAAGTCCGTAAGTGTCAATGGGATGCAATTAATTCAAGAAATGGAGCAGAGGCTGGCTGGCTGGCTGGAGGCCATCGCTGGATCCGCCACATTCGCCGCTCTAGAAAAGATAAAAGTGGAGACCATCGGGAAATCCGGTATTCTAACGACTACCTTCAAGGAACTATCGAATCTATCCATAGATGATAGGAAGTTGTTCGGGGAGAAACTTAATAAAATCAAAAATACAATCGGAGCCGCGATAAGTAATCAAGTCAAACTTATTGAAAATCTCACGATTACTGAGAAGTTAAAAACCGAGACCTTGGATGTTACATTACCAGTGGTGAATGACTCGTTCGGTAGTCTACACCTGATAACGCAATCCGTACGTAGGATAAGGGATCATTACCACTCAAGGGGATTTATGGTTCTAGATGGTCCAGAAATTGAGAGTGACTTTTTTAATTTCGATGCATTGAATATACCGAAGCATCATCCAGCGCGGCAGTCTCACGATACTTTTTACATTGATGGATTCGACGAGACTTTACTCAGAACTCACACGTCGTGTGTCCAGATACGGACAATGATGAAGATGGGCCTGCCGATCAGGATGATATCGATCGGGAAAACCTATAGGAACGATCCATTGGACGCCACGCATTCTCCGATGTTTCACCAGATAGAAGGATTGGTCGTCGATAAAGGAGGCATCACAATAGGGCACCTCAAAAGCGAACTCAGGAAGTTCGTGGCCGCTTTCTTCGAAGTGCAAGATGTGGCCATTCGGTTACGCCCAAGTTATTTCCCGTTTACTGAGCCTGGAATGGAAGTAGACTGCAGGTATACCAAAGAGAATGGCAGGTTGAAGATAACCAAGGACGGAGATAGCTGGCTAGAACTAGGCGGTGCCGGAATGGTTCATCCAAACGTATTCAGGGCGTCTGGTATCGATGGGCCGGCACAGGGATTCGCATTCGGCTTCGGCCTGGAGAGACTCATAATGCTGCGGCATGGCATAACGGATATCAGGACGATTTTCGATACGGACGTCAGGAATATTCGGCATTACGCCTGAGATCAGGGCCAATTATACTCATGTAATCCAATAGACACATAAGTGTTTATCAAATTGCGTGAGTATATAAACCCAGCCGAGTGGAATTCCGATGAGTCTGGTGGTATACCAACAAAGTGATATGTTTTTCGCTAAGTTTTGAATAGAATTAGGCTGCAGAATTAGCCTGCTCTGGCAGGGAAGACTCACCGTGATGGGAATGTCATGACAAAAAAATTCGAGAAGATATCCCCGATTCCTCTCAGCGTAAATTGGCACGAAGGTATGCTTCTTTCGCAACATCATTTCCAACAGAATGATTTGCGTCATTTCCGCGTATTGGCCAATCAGATTCGGCTATTATCTTCGAATCACTATGGCGTGAGGCATTTACGCACCGACAAGGTGTCATTGACGGGTGGGCTATATCGCATCAATGAGATCGAGGCCGTCTTTCCAGATGGATTGATTCTGAGTTACTTCCCGGAACTCCATCAGGGACTGAAGCCCATCGAAATAGATGTCGCGTCCCGTATGAATGACGATGAATCTGAGGTCACCATATGGCTCGTCATCGCCGAAAGCACGAATGAGACTTCACCGATACTTGGGAATCCCGCTAGGTATTACTCGATCGAAGGAGAAATGGTGGCCGATGATAATATAAAAGAGAATTGTGTGAGGATTCCTAGGTTGTTTCCGAATACCTTCCTGCATATTGGGAACACTATGCCAGAATATTGCACTGGATTCCCGTTGTGTAAAATAATCCGGATCGACGGTGTTTTTACTGTTAAAAACTGGACTCCACCGTGCTTTTTTATTGAAAGACATTTCCCACTCTGGAATCGATGCTCCGCCCTCTCTCAAAACCTCAGAGAAAAGGCCGTCTTCCTGGCTGAAAAATTAAAAAACGTCGTGGCGGATACGGTTTCATTCGATACTCAAAGCATACTCTCCCAAATTCTGGCGATTCTCCCCGGATTCGAGGCTCTCGTTTATAGTAATGAAATTCGTCCGTATGAGCTATATCAAAAACTGTCCGAGGTTCTGGGGAGTGTTTCCGTCCTGATCCCAACGGAGATACCGCCCGTCATGCAACCCTATAATCATTGCGACATCGATGGATGCCTATGTCCGGTGATGGCGCTCATAGAGCATTATATCTCCGTAATAGAACGTGGGTTCTCCGTCCTGAGATTCAACAATAAGGACAGGTTCTTCTATCATTACCTCAGTTTAAATGATATCGATAGGTGTCCCTCGGGGAAACTTTATGTTGGAGTACGTGGAAATAAAACGGCGACAGGAACGGATATTGAGGACTGGATGAAAAATGCTATTATTGTCTCCGATTTTGTACTCGAGGTTGTGAGGACGAAGAGGGTAATCGGAACGGAACGAAATGTCCTGAAGCAAGAGACGGTTTCGAGGATATTGCCGGGAGTTGGAGTCCTCCTGTTTGAGGTCAATATAAATTCGCGATTCATTAAGGGTGAGCAAAATATTCATATTTTTAATCCGGGAGATGATACTGCTTCGAGGCCGTGCGAAATCATACTATATCTACCTAGAGAATCCGGGGGGAAATTATAGGTGAGTTTTGCGGCCAATGATAGCGCGGTTGTCCACGGATTCCAGGCGTTTTATTATGCGTTGTTGCGTCAGAAGGAACGCGCACTGAGCCTATACTTTTCGCACGATACAGATCCAGGTGTGAGTGACACATCCACCGCAGAACTTGATGATGAATCCCTGAAGAAACGAAACGAAATAGAGGGTGCCATCGTTGCGATTCAAAAGAATCTGATGGATGTCATTAATAGTTCGATGGATATGATCTATGCGAAATCTAGGCTACCACATCCCTTGATGGGTGGCGCTAAATACATCATGACCATCCTCGCCGATGAGATTTTTATTAATCTCAGGTGGGACGGTGCCAAGTATTGGAGATTTTCACTTTTAGAAAAGCAGTTTTTTCAATCGGAAGTGGCGGGCGATCAATTCTTCAAGATGCTGGACGAGGTGGTTTACAACTATGATTCTCACACTGAGGAGATGGCATTTCTTTATCTCATGACGTTGAGTCTGGGATTTAAGGGCCGGTATCGAGATATGGATTCCGCGGGCGAGCACATCGCCTGGTATAAGGACAGGCTCTATTCGATGTTGCACAGTAAATCCTCGAGATTATTCTATCCCGGGCGTCAACGCATCATAGAATCGTGCTATGAATATACATCCACGGAGAATAACGACGCCAACCTGCCGGATGCAAAGTTTTGGTCGTGGTGTATAACGTCGGTGGTCGCCCTTTATATCATAATCTCATACTGTGTTTGGTATAGTATCACGAGCGATATCGATAGTGTCCTCAAGAATATCATTGAGCAAACCAGGCAGGGGCCATTGATATGATGTTCCCCAATAACATTATGGAATGGTTTAAGGGCGGCCCGTTGTCTCTGCCAGCTTTGATAGCCATCGTGTTATCGGTCGCTTTCATCGCCATGCTATTGGTGACGGTATTCACACTCATCTCCATGAAACGAGCCGAGCTGAAAGCGAAGAGAGTCGTGGATCTGCCACCATCTGCCATCAGAAACGAAGCGGATAAAGGAAACGCCACAATCGATGAAAATGCGACGAACCCCCTACCCATAGGAGAATGGCTGAATCAGCGCCTTATCAAGAGGGGGTACATCAGAGTCAACAGCATTGTGCGCTCCTTCTTCAAGGCATTGGATTTTTTGAAGTCTACACTTGGGATCGGATATAAATACAAGCTCCCATGGTATTTGATGATCGGAACTGAAGGATCGGGGAAATCATCGCTTCTCAAGGGATTCTCTCATGAAGAGATATACGACGACGAAGAGGGAGATGCCGCTTGTACCTGGTGGTTCCTAAAAAGCGGAGTCGTTTTGGATATTAAAGGATCGGTATTCCTACCGAAGATTAGCCTCAATGCGGATGAACGGAGCTGGAATATCATCCTCAATATGCTATCACGTTATCGAGGAGCCAAGCCAATCAATGGTTTGATCCTTACGATTCCGGCCGATGAGTTGTATGGGAAAAACAAACTTCCTTCAGAAGAAATTAAAAAGAGGGCCCTCTTTATTGCCCGTAAACTGAATTTTGCTCAAAATTATTTGGGGATGAAGCTCCCAATTTATGTGGTGGTAACCAAGACCGATATAGTTCCTGGATTCCAGAGTTTCTGCTCTGAAATACCGGTTAGAAATCGCGGGAATATGCTGGGATGGTCTTCCCCATATTCTGTGAATACCATATTCTCTGCACGAATGCTGGATGAAGCGTTTGCATCCATAGAAAATGAACTCAATGAAATCAGGATGGAGATATTCGCTGAAAGCTCGGTGACGACGACACGCGATGGAGTCTTCGTATTCCCCAGTGAATTATTGACGATTAAGGAGTCGCTGAGTTGTTATATTGATACCATCTTTAAATCCTCTTCCGTTGAAGAACGATTTTATTTCCGTGGATTTTATTTCACGGGAGATAGCAAGATGGTTCCACTTCTTCAGTTCGATCGTATGGATCAAGGTGAGGAAGCCATGGCGATAGTGGGGACTCCAGATGCCGATATCAATGAAGCCGGTAGTACGACGGCATCGATTATGGATGGGCAATTCGCTCCAGAAAAGATATTTTTCTTTGAGGATCTTTTACTGAAGAAGATTTTCGTGGAAGATGGATTGGCCGCACCAATGCTCTCTAAAATTCATCAATTCAATAAATCTATTTTCATCGCGAAAGTTTCGACGGCGGCGTTTATCGTCATAGGAAGTTACGGATTATTTAGCGCCAAAGATCGTTTGCGGCAAAGTAAAGATACGCTCTATCCTTCACTTTTCAAGATTTCATCACTCATCAAGAGTGTTAGTGACCTAACGTTTAAGAATCTCGATAATAATGGGAACGAGATTTTGGCGGATTGTACGACACATCTCCTAGCGATGATGCAGCAGATTAACAATGCGCGGTTTTCATCACTCTTCGTGCCGGCTTCGTGGTTTGGGAGTATCGATTCAGATCTCAAGGAAACTCTAAGGGCCTCGTACCAAAAAGTAGTCGTCAGAACGATTTACATGAATCTTCTGCTGAAGGCGAAATACCTCCTCAATATGAAGCCAGATGCTAAATCAACCAGCATAGCCGAAACGCTTAATCCAGCGAATAGCAAAGAATACCAAGCCCTCAAAGAGTTCGTGTTCGGATTAGTCGAGCTAGAAAAGAATATCAAACGTTTCGATTCTTTGCGAACTTCGGCTGATCCAAAGGATCTCAACGATCTAATAGACTATACATTTCACGGATCTCTCCCCAAAGAATTTTTGGATAATTATCAACAATTCCGCAAGATTCTGATGAATACTCCATTTCCACCGATTAATTTAACTCCATATAGACAGGTTGCATACGATGTGTTAATTAGTCTATTTCAGTCATACCTGGATACCATTTTCACATCCAAAGCAGAGAATAGTGTCGTCTCAATGCTGAACGGATTCATCAATCAACTCGCACGACAGCAGATTAAAAAAGTGCCGGATTGTAGTGCCATGCGCCAATTTGCGGAGGATTTGCAGAGGGTATGCGGAGAACTTGGGAAGGAAGGTAAAACATGGCTCGATAATGAGGTATTTACTCCCGATGAGGATTTTGATCAGTTCTTGGATGGAGTAGAGACGTTATTCGATAAGGAAACGGCGCAAAAACTCCTTGATATAACGGCCGTTAACTTTGGATATCTCAAGGCCAAGCTTACAGATTTTAACGTGGCACTGCAGAACGATATTACGCAAAAGAAGGCCAAACTAGAGGAAGCACAGAAGAGCGTATCCAGCGGGATTTATCTGATGGAGCAATGCTTAACGGCCCTCTGTTCTGAACCCTTCATGGATACCCCAGCTAATTACAGATTAATAACCGATGTCCCAGAAGGGAAGATGATCTTTTGGGATGATGATTTGGTACAAAGGGCGTATGAAATCGGCCAATGCTTCATTAAGTTTTCAACGTCGGCGTTGAAGGATTTCCCCAGAGCCATGCAGGAAGGTATCCTCCTCATGGCGAAATCTAATCTAGGGGCCGTGCTCACTGGGTTAATAGCCAAATCACAGAGTATCGTTGATTCACCTGTAGGAATGACCTCAGAAATTACTTCCGAGGAGATCCTGCAGAAACAGGTGGCAGAACTCAAGGGAGTGGCCCCCAAATTCGTGAGTCTCCTCAAGATCTTGAGGGACGATAAGTTCGGCTTTGTCTTTGGAAATTTAAGGGGCGTCTTGAATAAGGTAGCATATATCCTATTGGACCACGTCGATAATCTCCTGGAGAAACAGAGCCCATATTCTCCACCGGATTTGACATTTAAATACTGGGATGGAGAGCCTGGGGCAGGATTACTGGCGTTTTCAGCGGCCGACGTTGAGGAGCTAGCGTTATACGTCAAGCTTCAAAGAAGCATCATCGAGAGATTGGCGCTGGACTTCGCTGGTACGATAGTAGACTTCTTAAATGCAGACGTCATACATGATCCAAACTTTGGAGATATTAGTCTGCTGAGGAAATGGACGAGGATCGTCGAGAACGCCAGGAATTTACAAAAGAAAAATCCGTCGAATTCTATCTCCTCAATTGAACGATTTATAAAGGTCACCCTCAATGAATATACTCTCGATAATATCACGTCGAAAATATCGGCGGCCGATATAAGGGGCAGCTCCGGAGATTATTTCATCGGGATAATGAAGGAAATTAAGAAAGACATCATGGCTCGTGCGGAAGTCTTGCTGCGCAAAAGAAATATCGAGAGATATAACACTCTGCTAAATTATTACACGAAACACCTCGCCGGTAAATATCCATTCAGTGATTATGATAAAACACAACGGACGGCGAATGATGCCGATCTCGAGGCCGTCACAGAGTTCTTCAAGATGTATGATGAGTTTGGGGGGACGCCAGAGGCCATCCTCGATCAGATACATCAATTGGGTGCGGATGCAGCGGCTCCCTACGATTTTTTGAAAAGGATACACGAAATTCGGCAGTTCTTCGGTGATTCTATCAACAATATCAATGAAGGCATTAAAATTAGTCTGGAAATCAATTTTACGATTAACAAGAGGGAGGAGGCGAATACCGAATACCTAGTCGTCAGGGCATTGAAAACTGGGGCCGATTCGAAGGTCGAGCCAATATCTCCCGATAAAACCATGACGTGGTATTTCGGGGAGCCAATCGAATTCACCGCCAGGTTCGCGGTGGGTGATGAACAGGCCCCCAAGCCAACGTACGACCAGAACGATCCCGATCTATCTCTAAACGAAACGACAGCCACCGTACAATGCGTCGGGAACTGGTCACTCCTCAGATTCCTGCAGAAATATAGATCGGAGACTAACAGCTCCGATAGGACCTCGCAAGAGCAGCGACTCTTGTGTTTTAAGATCCCGTTGAGTAACTCCAAAACCGCCAAAATATACGTTGCGGTCACGGCATCGAGCCCGAGGAAACCTGGCGATACATCGTCCACTACCATCAAGATCCCAGGAATCCCGGGCAAGATGTCAGAAATGCCGGAAGCCGTATTGGCGGTGAAGGACGAGCCAGTGTTGGTGAATAAATACGAGGGAGGCGCACAAGTGATAAGTTCTGATGCAGATCAAGATGGAACTCGTGCACTATCATCCGTTTCTAGAGCCAAAGAATCCTCCAAAAAGGGGAAGAAGGTATATACAGGCGGGAGCGCCAGCACTGAATCAGTAAAGCAAGATCCACAAGCAGAAGTTAAAAACATTCTCGAGTCACCCGATGAACCTCCCATCAAGGAGGAGCAGTCAGTAATCGAGATTGCTGAAGAACCAATAGAATAAACTGACCGATTTGCAAAACATTTAGCTATATCTCCAATGATCCGCGGAGGTTGGCCTCACTTAGAGAACTAAGACACGTCTCTGTTGTCTCTGCAATATTGATGGTAGAATGGTGATGTTAGAATGACTGGTCATCACCATTTAATGCGATCTAGCTTCGTCGGATTCGGGTATGTTTTATAGTTTAATTTATAAGTTCTATAACGTCGATTTTCCATTTCTACATATCTTTAAATACATAACCTTCAGATCCATTTGTGCCTTCTTCACCTCATTCTTATTGATACTATTATCCGGCGAGAAGGCCATAACCTTCCTGAAGAAACACCAAAGTGAAGGGCAGCCGATCCGAGATGACGGCCCCGCTTCCCACATGATCTCCAAGAAAGGGACCCCGACGATGGGGGGTGTCATAATCATTGCCTCAATGTTATTTAGTACCCTGTTATGGGGCGATTTATGTAGCACAAATTTGTGGCTCTGCCTTGGAATACTTCTTGGATTCGGAACGATCGGGGCGATCGACGATTATTTTAAGCTGAGGACCAATGATTACCATGGCCTATCGGGTAAAAAAAAGATCTGTTTACAGGTAATAGTGGCCGCGACATGTTGTTACCTAGCAATGCTAGATGCGAACTTTGACGGGTCTACCGCCATCTTCTTCCCGATATTCAAACATCTGCAAATCGAGCTTGGGGCGTTCTTTTTAGTTTGGGCCGTTTTCGTTGTGATAGGCAGCTCGAATGCCGTGAATCTAACGGATGGCCTTGATGGCCTCGCGCTGGGACCCGTCATCATGTCTTCAATCTGCTTTGCGATCATCAGTTATCTCGTCGGGAATACTATGTTTGCCGATTATTTACACATTCCGTACGTCCCATGCATGTCTGAAATATGTGTATTATTGAGTACTCTGGTGGGGGCCAGCCTAGGCTTCATGTGGTTCAATGCTCCACCCGCCAAGATATTCATGGGAGATACGGGATCGGTGGCCATAGGAGGTACCTTGGGATTCGTCGCCGTCCTTTCCAAACATGAAATAATATTCGCTCTGGTAGGCGGAATTTTCGTCGTTGAAACATTGTCGGTTATTATTCAAGTTTGCTGCTACAAATTAACGAGAAGAAGAATATTCTTAATGGCGCCCATTCACCATCATTTCGAAAAGAAGGGTTGGTCTGAATCGGTGGTGGTTTTCAGGTTTTGGATAATATCCATAGTCCTCGGCATCCTTGGCCTGGCGACCATAAAGATTCGGTAGAACTTGGCACGGAGGGTTTTCGACTAAAGGTAGTTGAGCAACAGAATCTCCAATCCCTGAGAAACTATCGATTCCAGCCAATAACGCGCAAAAAGTTGTCCCTACAATCGATAGCAACTTTTAGTGTTATCTGCTGCAAAAAGATAGTCACAAGATCTCATGCGTAGGCACGGGGGGCGGGCCCCGCAGCGCCATCTTCTGACTGAAATGCTCTATGCGCCCTGGCTGATAGCTGCTCCCCAGATGATGGAGACTAAAGCTCCAACCATCATCCAGCTTCGTTATCCTGGCGTTCACCTGGCATCGCGGGGGCGATGATCCCGTGGCAATGTTTATAGCGTTTTCCGGATCCGCATGGACACATGGCATTGCGCGACGCGACTTCTGGCATTTGTTGGGCCGGTGGCTCTATTGGAGGCATCGCTTCATCCAGGAATATACCCAAATTCTCGAAGATACTTGCCCGGAGGTGATCCTGCAAATTATAATGGAAGATCTTCGTCAGGATCTCGAATTGTGCTTTCTGTAGCATATCCTGGAATATACTAAACGCCTCGAATTTGTACTCGTTTAATGGGTTCTTTTGAGCGTACGATCTCAGATTTATTCCGCGTCTTAAATGCTCGAGGACGACCAAATGATTTCGCCACGCGGTATCCAACGTTTTGAGAGTGATATCCTTCTCCGCGAATTTGATGGTAGATTCTCCCAGGGATTCCTTCTTGGAATTATACGCGGCGATCACCTTCTCCTCCAGGCTCTGACGGAGAGTATCCTGATTCATCGATGGATCATCCGCAATCTCTTTGATCGAAATTTCCAGATCGAATATATTCTTAAAAGATTCCTGGAGGTGCTCGAAATGCCACTCGCTGGCGGACATTTCCGGAGGCGCGGCGGCGTTTACAATATTCTCGACGGCACTGTAGATCATGTCGTGTATATGATCGGTGACGTCTTCGGAGCCCATGATAGTACGTCTCTGTTCGTACACTATCTTCCGTTGTTCGTTCATGACATCGTCATATCTTAAGAGTTGCTTCCTAATATCGAAGTTATACGCCTCGACTCTCTGTTGAGCCTTTTCTATGGCCTTCGAGATCCATCGATGGGTTAAATCCTCGTCTTTCTGGACCCCCATCTTCTGGAGAGTCTTCGCGAAGTTGGGAGATCCAAAGCGTTTGATTAAATCGTCCTCTAGGGACAGGAAATATTTCGAAGCCCCGGGATCCCCCTGTCTACCGGAACGACCTCTCAGCTGATTATCTATTCTCCTGTTGTCATTCCTCTCGGTACCAATCACGAACAATCCGCCGACACTAGCGACGAACTCATAATTCTTATCGATTTCTTCCTTTATCTCGGCAATCTTTTTGGCGCGCTCAACAGGATCGGTGATATCCGTGCATTCCTGCTCGATCCTCATCTCCAAAGATCCACCGAGCTTAATATCCGTACCACGGCCTGCCATGTTCGTCGCGATCGTGACGGTGCCGGGAGCTCCCGCCTCGGCCACAACATGTGCCTCCCTTTCGTGTTGCTTCGCATTTAGGACGTTATGCTTAATACCCTCGGCATTCAAAAGCCCAGAGATGTATTCAGACCTCTCGAGACTCGTGGTGCCAACCAGCACAGGTTGCCGTCTCTCAACACATTCTTTGATGAGATTTATGACGGCCCTGTCCTTCTCCTCCATCGATAGATAAATGGAGTCATCATGATCGATTCTAATGACCGGAAGATGAGGCGGAATACTCACCACCTTCAACTTGTAAATTTCTTCGAATTCTGCTTCTTCGGTCATTGCCGTCCCCGTCATCCCGGCCAGTTTTGGATACATCCTAAACAAATTCTGATATGAAATGGTGGCGACGGTGACGCTCTCAGTCTGAACGGGGACTCCCTCCTTGGCCTCGAGAGCTTGGTGCAATCCCTCGGAGTACCGGCGTCCGTCCATGACGCGTCCCGTAAACTCATCGATTATTAGGACCTGATTATTGCGGACCATATAATCGACATCACGAGTGAAGATCTTATGGGCTTTGAGAGCACAGTTTACGTGATAAACGATGCTGATATTGCTGTGATCATAGAGGGTCGATTCCGGAGATAATAATCCAATCTCCTTGAGCTCTTTCTCGATTTTTTCGACTCCAGCGTCAGTTAGTGTAACGACCCGGCTCTTTTCATCCTTCTCGAAATCTTCGGCCGTTATATTCTTGATGACGGAGTTGACGGCCACATATAGTTGAGACGCATTATCATCGGGGCCGGATATGATGAGCGGAGTCCTGGCCTCATCGATCAGGATGCTATCCACCTCATCGATGACCGCGAAATTGAATGGTCTCATGACCATCTCCGATTCCGAGAACTTCAGATTATCGCGGAGATAATCGAAACCAAACTCATGATTAGTGCCATAAGATATATCGGATAGGTATGCTTCCTTCTTATCGCGGTCAGACATGCCGCTGATGATCGTCGATGTGGAAAGGCCCAAAAATTGATAGATCTTGCCCATCCAGGCGGCATCACGTTTCGCTAGATAATCGTTGACAGTGACGACGTGCACTCCCTTGCCCGTCAGGGCATTCAGATAAACCGCGAGAGTTGCAACCAATGTTTTCCCTTCACCTGTCTTCATCTCTGCTATCTGCCCATTGTGAAGGGCAATTCCACCGATTAGCTGAACATCGAAATGCCGCATTCCTAAAACACGTTTAGAGGCCTCTCGAACGACGGCGAATGCCTCGGGCAGAATGTTATCCAGAGTTTGCCCATCCTCTAATAATCTCTTGAATTCAAGCGTCTTTTCAGACAATTCTTGATCCGATAATGCGGAGATGGTTGATTCGAGTCCATTGATTTGCCTAACTATTTTATCGTATTGTTTAACGAGCTTAGAATTATGGTTCCCAAATAATTTCAAAAAAAACGACGCACCAGACATATCGTATGATCAACTACAGTGATATTCCATGAGTTTATGATAACTCAAAATCAGTGCGAAATCCATAAAATATCTTGACGAAACCCCGCAAGGCCTGTAGCATCTTGGTCTATAGCCTATGGTGAGCAACCAGGGCCCGACGCATGAGAAATTGACTTTCCACACTCAATTAGATGCTTCATAGACATTACGTTTCGTCTCATAAACGATCTAGCAGATCTGTCCTTTTTATCCTTCGCTTTATATAAGATTGCCAGTGCCCATTTCCTCAAAACATACATATTTTCCATGACCTTGGATCAATCACTCAAAAAAACCTTTAAACACATTTGCGAGAGTCATAGCAAAACTCTCCGAAATAAACAAAACCTAAGCAACTTTTAGCGTTATCTGCTGCAAAAAGATAGTCACAAAATCTCATGCGTAGGCCCTGCGTGGTGCTATACTCACACAATTCGGTCATCACTTAGGTGTTTATTAAATTGTGTGAGTATAACAATTCTTATTCAGATGGGCCCGAAGGAAAGCTAACGTTCACGTCCGGAAAGAATGTGGGATAATCCCTCAATTTTTGCAAAGCTTAAGCTTTCTTTCCTTCGTCAAGTTTTGTCGTATAATCCTAATGATAGCTAATTGTTTTTACGTGTGTACGTAACCTTATGTCGCTCAAGAGTTTCTTAAATCTGCCTTGTTGCGTGTTGCTTTTGTTGGTGCTGGTCCTGTGCTTTGGAGATTACATTCCCTTGACGGGGAAATCCAATCTCTATGCTCTGAGTCTATTGCTGAAAGATTTCATCATCTGTATCCTCCCGGGACTAATATTTTCATTGGTTTGGTCTGGCATACTGCATCTCAGAGACGAATCCATGAAGGTCGTTTTGATTTTGGTTCCACTGGTGTGTATCTCCAATTTTCTTGGTATGTGGATGTCATACATTTGTACGGCCCCAATCCTTGACTCTGGAATATTAACCATTTCAGAATTGGTGCAAGACAACGCGTTATCTCCGGCGTGGCAAATCCCAATACCTCGATTCATGAGCAACGATATGGCCTTAATGTTTGGATTTATTTTTGGTATCGCTGGAAATTTTGTCAAAACGCCAATATTATATATCATTTCTCAAAAACTATTAAAGATTACTAATTTCATTTTAAAGAAAGTCATATGCTCGAGTTTACCATTATTCATCCTCGGATTTATAATCAAGATGCAGCACGAAGACTCGTTGATGATCGTCATCAAAGATTACTCGAAGCTTTTGATCATCGTGGGGATCCTGGCGTATGGATACATGTTCGCCGTCATGCATTTTCTTTTGTGTGGTAGAAAAATACGCAATACCATCGAAAAGTTTAAAAACCTCATTCCGGGGATAATGATCGGATTCTTCGGGATGTCTAGTGTGGCGGCCATTCCATCCACCATCGCAGGCGCCAAGAAAAATTCAGAGAATCCAGATCTGGTCGGATTTGTAATCCCGGCCGCGGGGAACATGCATCTTCTTGGAGACTGTTTCGCGCTCCCAATAATAGGGCTCGCAATAATGGTCTCTTTTGGATATGGATTACCAGACATTTATCATTACTTTATCTTTACGATGTATGGAGTTCTCGCGAAGTTCGCGGCGGCTGGAATCCCGGGCGGTAGCGCCATAATATTCGCTCCTCTCTTTGAAAACTGTTTCGAGTTTTCGGCTCCCATGTTGACGGCTGTCACCGCGATATACATCCTGTTCGACC
The DNA here is from genome assembly GCA_031258145.1 of Holosporales bacterium. Lineage (GTDB taxonomy): Bacteria > Pseudomonadota > Alphaproteobacteria > RUG11792 > RUG11792 > JAIRNI01. The sequence goes on along the minus strand of JAIRNI010000054.1, from coordinate 5,521 downwards.
CAGTCGCGACTTCGGCCAACGTCTTTGGACACGGGATGTTCGCACTGCTCTTCGAAAAGGTTCATGGGTTGTTAAAGCGATCATAAGGTGGCCCTCATGGGATTCGTTGTGTATAATCACCCCGATGATTTAGGAGATGTCTCTCGCATACCGTTACCGTGCCTCACGTCCTGAGATCGCTCATCTTTAATGCGGTATTTTGGCCCACCATTGCTGTGTACATGATCTTGCTCTATCCATTGGCGTTGAGGCCTTCTCGAGCCGTGGCTTTGCATGTTTCGCGTACACTCGCCAAATGGCTCACATTCTGCCTAAAACACATCACCAAAATCAATTATGAGATAAAGAACTGGAACCTCTTAGAAGAAGTCACCAAACAAAGCAGAGTCATCATCGGGTGTAATCACCAATCATCGTGGGAGACGTTCATATTCCCGATGCTGCTCGATGATTTATCGATAATCATCAAACGCGAATTATCGAGTGTCCCGATAGCCGGTCTCTATTGCCGAAGATTGGGATGTATTCCTATAGACAGGGCATCACCAATCTTGGCGATCAAAAGTCTTCTTAAATTTGGAAGGATTGCCATCGATGGGGGAAACAATATACTGATATTCCCAAATGGAACTAGAAGTTCAGTAGACGAGGAGACAGAATACAAAAGCGGCATATTCGCACTCTATAAAACCCTCAATATTCCGGTGATTCCTGCCGGGGTTAATTCAGGACAATTCTGGCCCCGGCGCTCTTTCCTCAAATTTCCCGGCACGATAACCCTGACCTTCTATGAACCCATTCTCCCCGGGCTTGATAAGGATGAATTCATGGCGGCTTTTAAAGACAGGCTGAAGAACTGACAACGGTTTGATCATAGTTTCTTCTCCTTAATCTTCAAACCATTGATGATGATGCTATCCAAGACTCTTAGGTCTATGTTCTTCACAGTTTTTTTATTGATATTTGCCTGACGGAAAAGATGCGTTAATGTATTCAGGGGTTGCCCTACGTTTGTTTCTGGCAGTTTTATGGTGATACCCGATACGACTATATTCCACCGTCTTTTCCTGATGTAAACTAGGCTTTCCAAGCCACTACTGATGACATCATATTGTCCAATAATATCCAGCATAGATTTGACGTGTAAATTGGCGTCCTCTCCCACGGCGATTGGTAATTTAGGAGTTTTTGTGGTGACATCATCGATATACGATCCATCCACATCAATCAAACTGAATTTATTATCATGTTGAAAGATTGCTATCGGTAATTTTTTTGTGACACAAACAATGATCGAATTGGGTAACTTTTTTTTGACGATGACCGCATGTATTGAAGAATCATTCATGATGATATCATATATTTCCTGGACTGAAAGCTTGAAGATACTATCCCCCTTCTCGAGGCCAATATTAATTACGTCCTTAGGATTTACGGGCAATTCCTTGCCGGTACCATCCACATAATGTATCTCAATTGTTTTGACGGTAAATCCAAGATGTTCCAATATTACGTGATTCAGATGCGAGGCACTTTGCACGAGGTAATCGAACACTAGATAACAGCATCCACTCACCGTACAGCCCAACATAATGAACACGATATACTTTGAGCATTTCGACTGTTTTTTCTTGGATTTGGACTTCTTCTTTTCTTTCGCCATAAAAAATGAGAACAAAAGCAGCTCTGGAATACTCCGTACAAGTGAGTATATGCAACGTAAGCAGCAAATTCAATCGGCCTGCGTCTTGCCGCTCTCATGAGGTGGTTCCATGTTATCTTAAATTATAGTATAATTGTCGTGTAGAACTTTGAACTTTGTGCTCATGTCTTTCGCGCGGCGCAGTAAAAAGCAGGAACAGGTTGACATTTGGCCGGGATTCGTCGATGCCTTATCGACGGTCCTCATGGTCTTCATATTCGTGTTGGTCGGATTCATTTCCTCGCAGATTTACCTATCGGGGATAATCTTCGACAAAGATTCTTCATTGAGTGATTTGAAATCCAGGTTGGCTAGAGTTTGCTCAATCCTCGATACGGAGAAGACCAAATCGGCCAAGCTGGAGACAGAAAATTCTGATCTCATTAAAAAAATTACAGAATTAAACGCCTCGATAGCGACCTTGCAGGGTATGTTTGAAAATGAAGTGTCACTTAGAAAGACGGAGCATAGCGAGAAGGTTACTCTCGAGGAAAAGATCGATCAACTGACCGTTCAACTAAAGGACGTATTGACCGCACTCGCGGCCGAGCGGGAAAATGCTGAGCAACAGCAAAAGGCGATCGATTATATCAAGAAGGAAAATATCAAGCTCAGTGAGTTATCGAAATTAAATTCTTATCGATCCGAATTTTTTGATAAACTGCAGGCCATCGTGAAGGATAAGAAAGGCATCAGGGTATCGGGGGATCGTTTCACATTCCAATCTGAGTTGTTCTTTGATTCTGCATCGGCCGAGGTGAATGAAGGAGGAAGAGTGCAATTGAGAGAATTGGCTGACATCGTCTTGGAAATTGGAGCCAAGATCCCCAAAAAGATTAAGTGGATTTTGAGGGTAGATGGGCATACCGATGTGCGTCCCATTAATGGCGGTAAATTCGCCTCAAACTGGGAACTTTCTGCGGCTAGGGCTATCTCTGTCGTTAAAACTTTGATAGAATTTGGGGTGAATCCTGAGCGCCTCGTGGCCGCCGGGTTCGGAGAAAACCAGCCCATAGCACTTGGGAATACTCAAGAGGATATGGCAAAGAACAGGCGAATTGAGTTTAAATTGGATGAGCGATGAAGAAAAGGTTTGTATTTGTATTTTCGGGGCCATCTGGGGCCGGTAAGACGACTCTGATAAAGCACGTTCTGAAGACGTTTGGTGACGACGTTGATATCAGCGTTTCGTGTACGACGAGGAATCCAAGGAGCGGCGAGACCGATGCGATTGACTATTATTTCATTAGTCGTAGTAAGTTCGGTAAATTTGTTGATGAGGGGCAATTCCTAGAATTCACCGACTGTTATGGGAACCAATACGGGACGCTAAAAAGTACGGTCCTCGGTATCCTAGCCAATCGCAAGGCCTGTATCCTGGATGTGGATTACAAGGGAGCCAAGGCCATCCTGAATGAGGAGGTATGGAATGTAGAGGGTGATCTAGAAATCCATAAAATCGGTATCTTGGTTTTGCCACCATCTATAGAGGTCTTGCGGAAGCGCCTATTGGGAAGGAAATCCGAGACGAAGGAGTCACTCGATAAACGTATATCGGAGTCATTCAATGGAGAAAGTATCGCGAAATATGAGCACGTCATCATAAATGATGATATGAGTCGCGCGAAGAAAGAGGTCCAAAATATAATCAAGCTATATTTTAAATGATTAAACAACCTCCGGAACCTTCAGCATCAGAATTTATGGCGGGAGATACGGAGCTATGATACCGGAATCGAAGAATATTCACCCAATACCATCAGCTCCGCAGATATAGCCAAATGTTTTGCAAAACCGTCATCGTATATCTATTGACCTCTCGCCCATTTTTTGCTAGAAGTGAGTTGTGTTTTATAGTTAAACGCAACGATTATCTGGCTGTCATATGGGTTGAGTACACCAGGCGCATCACAATATGATGTTTATTAACGTATTATTAACCGGGATGTGCGAGAATCCCCGTCTAATGCAATTCAATAAACACATAAGTGTTTATTAAATTCAATGTCGCAAAAAATTGGCCGAAGGCGGCTTCTGCGCCAATTTTTGCTTTGATTAATATATTAGCCATAATTGGTGCCAAATGGTTTGGCTATACAAGATACATGAGAATATTTATTTTTTGTCATAGAACCATGGTCATGGTTGATTTGCTTTGGTCGCATTTCATATGCCTGTTAACTGGCTTGAGTAGGAAATTTTACGCGGATTTTTACTGCAAATAAAACTAGGTATGCTATAATGGTGCAGAGAACCTCTATTTAATGATTTAGTAAGATGTTTATATTTAAGATAGCCGCACTATTCCTTATGATGGCGAACGTTGTGGGATGGAGCACCCATTGGGAGTTCGCAGCTGATTTTGAACCCTTCCAACTAACTGAATCAGATGATGATTCATATGAAGGAGGCGCTCCTAATTCTGCAGAAGGCGGGACCACAACATACGAAGAACACTGCCGGCGAGAGGGAAAAGACTTGAACGCAAGAGCCGGGGATGGAACATTGATGAGAAATAATATATTGGCAATAGACCAACTCATACACTGGTTTTTAACAGCAAGACAGTATGAAATCGATAGAAAGTATGTACAGCTCACGAACGCAATTAGAAACGAATGGAAAGGAAAAACATTCACTGGAGCCAATCTGAACTACTTCTTCTTTTTCGAATACATAAGAGCATCGATCGGAGGGCAAAGCTCTCAAGACGCAGACTTTATGGAACGAGTCTATCGTCACATCCAGCGGGACCTCGACCTTGGGGAAGAAACCAAACAATATTCGAGAATGAAACAACTGAGACACGATATTCCCATTTACATGGAAGCATACGGGTTCAATGAATACTGGGGAGAAGTATGGGATAAAATCACAACCCACATGGAAAGATCAGAGCTCGAAAAACAACAAGAGGAACTACAAAAATTAAAAAAAACAGGAAAGGTCAAGCAATTAAGTCACTTAGTGGTTGTAACGGATTCCATGATGAGGAACACAAAAATACAAAAAGAAATCAAAGAACAGTTTGAAATATCATACTCAGATAAAGAACTTTTCTGGATACAGAACGCAGGATTGCTAAAACATGAATCTCCCACTCAACTAATCAAATCCCTACCAGCAGTCACGAAGTCGGTATATGATTTTGCGATAACAACAGGCACCAGATTCCTCAAACTAATCCCAGCGTCGGTGTATTCACGGGTAACACAAGATTGCGGAACATTAGGTTGGCTGAATTACAACCACACAGAAATCCTTAAAGAGTACCAGAATCCGAGGCATGATAGTTCAACGACCATAACCTTCTTTGCGCCGTACCAGGTAGCATTGACAGATCTAGGAAGGGAAATTGATGGGACTGAAGACATCTTGTGTGTCAATACAATATCCTTACTCCCAATTGAATCCCCCGAATACATCTATGGAGAGGAGGCGCAACAAGGATATAGGCATGCCCAATCCTTCGAGCCCAACATTTACTCATACATAAAAGTACGCCCTGACAGAATGGCGCACACCGGCCCCGACATCATCACCGGTATCACAGTTACAGGCGATCAGGAAGAGACAGAGAAGCAGGTCGAGGAGGCAATGAAGATCGCGATCGATCAGAATTCGCGAGGAGGCCCGCCACAAGAAACAATAATCTTGGTATCTGGCAGGATGAAGGCAATACAAGCAAAACTAGAAAGAATGAGGAAGCAAATCACAGACCAGGGGATTAAACTCCCCCTCACCGTCATCACGATAGACCCACAAGAGCGACCAGCATTGAAGAGCGAATACGATGATAATCCAAATGCACACTGGATC
>JAIRNI010000041.1 GCA_031258145.1 Holosporales bacterium | reverse complement strand
AAACTCATAAATTGATCTCAAAGTTATAGATTCCTGCAATAAGATTGAATCTTAGTCCAAATCTCTTCCTTCTGTAGCAATTGATCTTCTATACATAATTGATTGTTTCTTCCTCCTTGTTACCTTGGTAGTTAAAACTTGCCCTTCCCTTATTGTATTACACTTTTTAGTTTCCTTTATCTAGATTCGAAGGAGGTCTATTGTATAGCCAAATGTTTTGCAAAACCGTCATCGTATATCCATTGACCTCTCACCAATGTTTTCCTACAAGTGCACTGTGTTTTGTTAAGGGGGACGTTAAAGAAACGAGCGAGAAGCGTAGCAGATACTTTTGATCAATATTTTGAGTATATTTGGTTTGGCGAAATATAAAGTCCGAGAACACAGAAAAAATATTTCTTGAAAATTAACGCAATATTAAACTTTTTATGCTATTTTAAATATACACCATCCCTAACCCCCACCCACCCGGGGATTCTCGCACACCTCGGTTAATAACACGTTAACGGACGATTACTCAAGGGCATCTGCCACCAATACTGATTCAGATGAGTTAGATCTCACGTAAAAATTGGCTCAGAAGCCGCCCTCGGCTAATTTTTCGTGATTAAATTGGGTAACCACGGGTGTGGCTACCGAATAGTGCGAGGCATGCACTACCAGCAAATTATGTCTCCGCTGAGAAAAGGACGATGGGCTTTTCATGAAGCGCTATTATTTGTAGGTTCGAGTGCATTAACCCGTGTGTTGTTCCAGCTTTGATAATGATTTTGTCCGGGCCCTCTTGCAGAAGGGGTGCTCCTGCATCCTGGAGTGCAATCCGTGTAGCTTCTAGGCGGGATAACACCTCAGGCCCGGCTAAAACCAAGGCAAATCGAGTACCGCCCGGAACTATGTCACATCTCAAGTACCTGCACATCTGTTCCTCGCATTGTCGTAGGTCCGCTATGTTTTGGAATATAGGACTTTCGGTGTTGTTAATGGCAACTACTTGATCCGGGCACACGCCTTCATGCACCATGCCGTACTCTGGTGTTTGGAGATACGTCGGGCCTATTTTATACGGACATTCGGTATCCTGGTCTTCCGGCTGGTGCCTTCCCAAATACAGGAGCCATCTGTATATACCGCTCCCACCGGAGCGGATGGGTGGGCGACTTACCGTTGAGTGTATTTTGAGCCTTGGGTAAGGTTTATAGTCCCACCATAGGTGACGTAGGAATGGGTGCTCAAACTCCCACGTTACTGGTTCACGTCCATTCTCCAACGGACCCGAGGGAGTGACTACAGCGTGCAAACGGGAGCTGATGACTCCTATCACGGTAACCCCATCGAGGGGACGGCCGCAAGCTAACGAAAGCATCAGTGGTAACACCGAAGAAAGATAGTGTGATCCGTCTCCACATTTTACGGATGCCCGAGGGGGGTACCATGTATCTAGGTTCCAGGTAGTTTCGGCTTGAAGCTTACTTGTTAGTTGTAGATAAGAGTCCAGGTCGAAACTTGCCACATTGGGTTCCGCTATAAGTAGCTTCTTCTGGTTGAAATATTGGAGCCAGGTTATCGCTCGTTTCAGTTGTTGCAAGAGATCGGAGATGTTCGCTTCCGAGAAGTAGCCGGCAGGGTATTCCTCGACCTGAATGAAGGGCCCGTTGGTGACCCATATAAACGAGCGATTGTTGGGGGACCGCGCTAGCCACTTCAAATCCTCTTCACTGGCATCCGCTGGCACTATTATCACTTCTCTGTGTTCTAGGGTTCCTCTGTCGCCTTCGATATAGATCGGCATCGGTTCATCTTGGGCTGATTGTCCCGATAGGCCCAATACATCAAGGATCGCCTCTCTCTGGGCCTGAAAATATTCCTGCATGTGACATATATCACACCATTTGATAATATCCTCTTTTGCTCTATCCAGGATCTGCTTTTCTCCGGTACTTCTCCGGAACAAGATCTGCCCTGTTTTCAGTATGGCTCGGGATAGGTCTTCTGGCTCCAGTTCCTGTTCCTGTTCCAGTTCGATGTAAACTATACACTGTTCGATGACTTCTTTTATGAATAAACCATTAAGGTTGGCTTCGTTTATTATTTGTACTTGCCCCCCTTCTAGATTGGCTTGTGATGGACAACCTAGGCTTAACTTGCAATTTCGGTACGGATCCTCACCTGATTGGTCATCGAATGTGCTTATAGCATGGTCCATCATAGCACTTATGTTCCACACTGATTGAGCATACGACATTCCGTCCTGGGAAAACCCGTAGGTATTGACACCCTTTGAATCCAGCCACTGTGACAGTGCTATCACTTTACCCTTAGCCGTCACATTTATCAGCATCACTAATGCGGCTATTATCTTTATTCCTGCTCGTTTCATTGATCTGTTACTTTCTGTCTTACTGAGCGTATTATTCACTTTCTTTTACCTTTCGTCAAGTATTAGCAGTTCTGAAAATTGCCCACCGGATACATTTCGGAAACTTCAGGAAAAGCGGATTATACTCATGCAATTCAATAAACACCTAAGTGTTTATTAAATTCAATATCGAAGAAAAATTGGCCGAAGGCGGCTCCTGTGCCAATTATTACATTAGATCTAATTCATCTGAAGCAGTATTGGTGGCGTATGCTCTTGAATAATTGTCCGTTAACGTATTATTAACCGAGTTGTGCGAGAATCCCCGTCTAATGCAATTCAATAAACACCTAAGTGTTTATTAAATTCAATATCGAAGAAAAATTGGCCGAAGGCGGCTCCCGTGCCAATTATTACGTTAGATCTAATTCATCTGAAGCAGTATTGGTGGCGTATGCTCTTGAATAATTGTCCGTTAACGTATTATTAACCGAGTTGTGCGAGAATCCCCGGGTGGGTGGGGGTTAGGGATGGTGTATACTTAAAATAGCATAAAAAGCTTAATAATATGTTAATTTTCAAGAAATATTTTTCTGTATTCCCAGGCTTTAGATATACGCTTACGGATTTTCAAAAACATTCAGCTATATGTGTTTATCAAATTGCACGAGTGTAATGCTCACGACTCAAATTCGGATTGCATTTTAGTTTTAAACCACGTTAATTGCCGCTTCGCGTAGTGCCTCGTGGTAGTTTGAATGGCCTCTATTAAATCTGGACAATTAATCTCGCCATCGATATAGGAGACTATTTCTTTCGCTCCCAGCGCTTGGAATATTGGGAACTTGTTGAATATTATTTGGCGAGGTAGATTGTTGTGTCCTATCCTCAGGAGCAAATCTTGTACTTCATCTATGGCGCCTAGCTTCATCATATTCTCGACTCTCCTGTTGATTCTTTCGTATAAAACCGATCTTTCTAATGCGATGATATTGGTCTCATACTGCGCATCAAGGAATTTAATGCGAGGTAATCCATAGAAATACAATATAGATTTCTTGGTTTCTGTATATATCTCGAATGCTCGTATCATCTGCCTATGTTTTTCCTTTGGAATAACCTTCTGGATATTTGGATCGCCCTCATATACTCTCCTGCATAATTCATCATAATCTTCCTTGGCCAGAGCATTGGCCAGACTGCGAGTTTCTTGACTAACCACTGGAAGCGGAGACACTCCCTCCGTCAATGTGCTGATAAAAAGCCCGGTTCCACCCACGATAATGGGTACCCGATTTCGCTGGAAGATTTCGGTTATTTTCTGGGCCGCCAACGTAGACCAAGTATAAGCATTGATCTTTTCGTGGTTCTTCAGAAATCCAAATAAATGATGTAGCACCGCCGAGTACTCGTCTTCCGTTGGATACGCCGTCAGGATCTTCAATTCGTCGTAGACCTGTAGGCTATCGCAATTCACTATTTCGCCATTGAATTTGCTGACGTATTCTAGAGATAACACTGTCTTGCCGGAGCAGGTCGGCCCCGTTATGATAATAACTCTTCTATCGTTGTCATTACCCATCTAGAAGGCCAATATTTCTCCCTCTGCCACGATGACGCAATTGCTGGTCAGTAGAACATGGGCACCATCGGAAATGATATTTGCCTTACATTCCTTATCCCGAGATGACTGAGAGGCGATGAAGGTTGTCTTCCCCATGCGCTGTGCCCAATATGAGGCCAGCTTTACACACGAGATGGGAGTCATGATACCGCGGAAAATCCCGAGCTTCGGAGCCAAAACTTTCACACAAAAATCGTAGGGCATATCGAACTCGTAGTGAGTATCCGTCGTAATGATGAATGAATTGTAGCGAACGATATTTCCGAGAATATCGATGCTCGGATTCAGATTCAACAATTTCTTGGGGCTCCGGATTTCAACGATTAGATCCCCGTCGCATTCGGCCACGGATACCACGAGTTCACCATTCAACGCTGAATGTAAATTCGCTGGCATCACGGTTTTCCTGATTGTCACCTTATCGTATTGCAGTTGGATCGAGCCATCATCGAGCAGGCGAACAATGATCGTCTTCTGCGAAAGAGTAGCCTTAAATTCCTTCAGAGACGGATCTTGATGTGCTACAACTTTAGCGAGCGCAAAGATACCATTCCCGAAATCTACGTCGTGGCTCTTCGGAGAGAAACATTGGCACGTAAAATGATCATCGCTTAATTTTTGCGCAAAAATCGTCTCGGGAGTATTAATTTCCATCGCAACGTTTTGCAACAAATCCTGATCTTTGAACGTATCGACGAGAAAGACAGCGCTTGGATTCCCATGTAATAACTCAGGACTCAGTGTATCAACAATCCAAAAATTGGTCGCCATAGACTACCTCCAAGTATCTTCTAAAGAAGCATCTTCCGGAAAAGTATCTTCCAGAACCAACACACACACGATAAACCATTCATTGTCACCGAAATCCATTGCAAAGGCAATAGGAATTAACGCTGTCCACAGGGGCGCCACGAAACAATCTTCTTGGCCGAATTATACTCTCGCAATTCAATGAACACTTACGTGGTTGTCAAATTGCGCGAGTTTAAAGTTCAAAGGCCACCCGGCCTGGAGCGAGTCCAGCAAATGGACCTTCTCTCTTAATGTTCAGAACCCATGCCATCCGGTCCCAATCCCCGAATGAATACACCGGAACGAAATGGGTTCCTTCCTGATAATGATATAGCTAAATGTTTTGGGGATCCCTCAGCGTATACCTATTGACCTCTCACCAATGTTTTCCTAAAAGTGAGTTGTGTTTTGTTAAGGGGGACGATCATGTGTCTGTCATATGGTTTGAGTATATCAGGCGCATCACAATATGATGCGTATTAACGTATTATTAACCGGGGTGTGCGAGAATCCCCGTCTAATGCAATTCAATAAACACTTAAGTGTTTATTAAATTTAGTGCCGAAGAAAAATTGGCCGAAGATGGCTTCTGAGCCAATTTTTACGTTAGATCTAGCTCATCCGAATCAGTATTGGTGGCGTATGCTCTTGAATAATTGTCCGTTAACGTATTATTAACCGAGCTGTGCGAGAATCCCCGTCTAATGCAATTCAATAAACACATACGTGTTTATTAAATTCAATATCGAAGAAAAATTGGCCGAAGACGGCTTCTGAGCCAATTTTTACGTGAGATCTAATTCATCTGAATCAGTATTGGTGGCGTATGCTCTTGAATAATTGTCTGTTAACGTATTATTAACCGAGTTGTGCGAGAATCCCCGTCTAATGCAATTCAATAAACATATAAGTGTTTATTAAATTTAATATCGAAGAAAAATTGGCCGAAGACGGCTTCTAAGCCAATTTTTACGTGAGATCTAATTCATCTGGATCAGTATTGGTAGCGTATGCTCTTGAACAAGTGTCCGTTAACGTATTATTAATCGGGGTGTGCGAGAATCCCCGGGTGGGTGGGGGTTAGGGACGGTGTATACTTAAAATAGCATAAAAAGTTTAATAATACGTTAATTTTCAAGAAATATTTTTTCTGTGTTCTCGGGCTTTATATTTCGCCAAACCAAATATACTTAAAATATTGATCAAAAGTATCTGCCACGTTTCTCACTCGTTTCTTTAACGTCCACCTTAACAAAAACACAACTCACTTTTAGGGAAACATTTGTGAGAGGTTAATGGATAGCCCCTGACGGTTTTGCAAAACATTTGGCTATA
>JAIRNI010000027.1 GCA_031258145.1 Holosporales bacterium | reverse complement strand
ACCATATGACAGCCTCATAATCGTTGCATTTAACTATACGAGATATAGTTGGGTTACAAAGCATTTAGCTATATTACACTTTTTAGTTTCCTTTAACTAGATTCGAAAGAGGTCTAATGTTAAAAACCGCAAACGTTCAAAAAGATCGATCCGCAGAAATTAGATGCCATCAGAACTTGTTTGACAAAAACTAGCAATGAGGTAGGGGATATAGTTGATTTACAAAATCATTTAGTTATAGATGCCCAGACATCATGTCCCCTGCATCCGGACAATTAAAGTTATATACATTTAACAACACAATTTATCAAATATAAATAAAATGGAAATGCTTCCTGGGCTATACTTCAAGATTAACTAATTATTAATTATCTTAGATTACTCTAATAATACTATATTTTATTGTGGAGTATTTATGATAATGCAGCGATTACATAAATTTACAATATATAGTATTGGTATGCTTATTCAGCTCACTGTTCGCAGCGTCGGCATTGAATTGCAAGATTTTCTTATTGATAGGACTTTAAACTTATGGTTGGGAACCACCACCAACATTCCAGAACATTATTCCCCATTTTGGGGAGTCGTTATGAAGAACAGTGGGTTCCTGGGGAATCTTCGGTTCCTCGGAAATTATAATAAAAGTACGGTCGGGAGAATGAGTGAAGAAAACAATGTATTCCTTTGTGACAGAAGATTTGATGAGGGCAAAGACAATATAATGAAATTAATCATTCAATTATTCCCATCGAATGCTTCTGACAGCGTTGATTTGCTAGAATCAGTCTGGGACAGCCCCACCACGATTGGAAACTTCTTTCGACAGAGATTGGAATCGGATAAACCACAGGCTCTGCAGCATCTGGCTGGACTCATGCTGAAGGCTGAAGTCTTTAGGTTGTCTTTGAGTGGACAAAATCCATTTATTCCAAAGATAGTGGAGCTCTCGGGGAGGAAACCTGTTCATGAATTCTACCAGCATTGCCACGAAATTTCCAGACGATTGATCTCAAAGGATCCAGACGAGCAGAATGATATGCTTCAAATTCTTCAATATTTATTAAAGAGAAAGATGGGACTGCAGAACTTTAATACTTTGCTTGTCAATGCCATCAGAGATGAGTCTTCTGCTGGGTACCAGCAGTTTACTGTCGAACATGCACTTTTAGCCTTTATATTCGATTTGGTCAGGAATAAAGAGGATGCCCAATTTTTATTGAATGAATGGTCTGGGATGAGAACACGGATTTTTCTTCCAAGTTATTTGGGAAATGATCAGTATATTCCGTTTGGGAATCGCGAAGCTTTAACGGCAGCGGCTCAAGAGATTTGTGTAAGCCTAATGTATCCACTTCAAGGCCTCCCGTATCAAATTCCTATTGCTGCTGGTTCGGCCGAGAAATGGATAACTTGGCCTGATGGGCGAATACAAAATACCTCTTCTGAGGACAATGTAGAAGGGAGCACTTTCCCGGATTGTGTAGAAACATCCATTCGCCATCTATTCAACTATACTCTGGGTTCTAATGGTATACATTCCTTCAATAAAAAGGGCATCAGGGAACGGGTGAGGACTATGTTCCAACATGATGGACAATTAAGGAGGAATGACCATCTCGATGCAATGGAGAATTTTTATAAATCTTTCGTGGATCCAAATGATGGAAGCTGTTTTGCAAGATCACTGTGGAACCTGGTGACATTTGGATTAAACTCAGAGGAAGAGGTAAAGTCTCCACATCATGTGGAATATGCCATCGCCAACGATATCCTGAATTCCGGAAATAATATACGATCTAATATTTGTAATGTATTAAAGACAATCGGCGGCATCTTAGGAATACGTGCAGCAACTGTGATGAACAAGGTCAAAACTCTTGATGATATATTAGCTAGATTGAATGATCTGCTAAGCCTTATAAACGATGCTAATACCTATAATTTGCAGGTCACAAAAAGCAGACTTGATGACTATCAAAATGTTGCATCATGCTTTACAGAAGCCTCGATCAACATAATTGTTCGGTCAAAAAATAAATCCCTGGATGATGGTTGTTACGCCTTTACGTTTCATAGCCTCGCTGGCCACGGGTTTGTAAGCCTACCAAATAGCCAAATCATTACGATTTCCAATGCAACAGTAGACAACACCGAGCGCAATCTGTTCAGTTATTTCTTCGGTGGATACGCGGGACAGAGCCTATATAGCCATGTATTTTCACTGCCATTTGCAGGTAAATTCGATTCAATGTTGTTGAATGCCGTGCGTGCTTATGAGAATACTGGTGATATCAATCTCCATACTTCCCTCCAAACTGTGTTTGAAAAAATTGCGGAGAGAATATTATTTACGAATGCTGATGTGGCATCTGATCTATATAAATCTATTCTTCTCGCATGCAATTTCAATAATACTACGTATCAAATTGTGAGGCATGCGGCCTACGATCCAGATACACTTCCACCAACCCTAGAAAATGTAATCCTACACTTAAGCCAAGATGATGCTCAGTTGTTTGATATGTCACATAACAATGGGTTCACAACTTCGTTGTCATTAAGTGGGGCAATTTCACAGATCATAAGGGAGGGTCGATTGCCGACCCATATTAAGTCACTAAAGTTAATGTCACTCGGGAGAGCGATAGACGACCTGGATCTGACGCATTTCTCGGAATTAACCAGCCTCGGGCTATATTGCGCTAGCCTTAACGGATTTAAACTGCCTGTAAACGGGAAATTAAAATCGTATACAATTAAAGATCGAATTTATGAAGCATAAGAATGCTTTCTATTTATACTCGTGCAATTCGGTAACCACATAAGTGGTTATCAGAATTAAGCACGATGGATACGTACGAGAACCAGACAATCATCACAAAACTGGCAATTACCAACCCCGTCTTCATCCATCTGCCAGCCGAGACGTATCCGAGGCTGAATATCGTGATACTAGCGGGGCACGTGTAATGAGCCAGCACATCTGAGCATGAGCTAAAAAATGCCAGGGTGAACGCGATTTTAGCGGGGGTTATCCCGATGGCTATTCCCGTCATTAAAAATGGCGTATAAAGAGCAATGATCCTGGATCCTTCTCCCGAGAAGAAGTAATGCGTCAGGAAATAGATGGTGGATAATAGGAGGAAGGCAGTGTCCTTCCCGAATGTACTCAAATTTGCGGAGATGATACTGTTGAACCAATCTATGGCGCCCAATGAAATGAGGTAATTGACGTACGATATCAGGATCCCAAGCATGATCACCGGATTGAGAGTACTATACGATGAGAACATGTCTTTGATACGCGATACTCCCGACATCAGGAAGATACAAATCCCGAGGATGACGGTCACGATGATGGGTATCCCAATGGCTTCCGACAGAACCCACAACAGCAGCATTATGGCAAAAACCGAGATGATGAACTTCTCCTGGCTCGTGATTTCCCCGAGGGCGGCGAAGTTCTTAGCAGCCTGAATTTTGATGTGTGCCAAATCGGGTACATTCGGTCTGTATAGAGCTTTTAGGATGAATGGCAGGGCTAGGAGTATGCAGAGCCCCGGGATGATCATGACCCTAAACCACGAAAGCCATCCCAGATTAATACCGATCTTAGCGATTTCCTCCAGGATTATCGAATTGGAAATCATGGCCGTGATGAAGATGGCGCTGCATATCGCATTACTATAAGCATATAAGATTGATAGATACGCCCCAATCGAAGCCCCCTGGGCCTTATCTGATTGCGCAGAAACGTATTGTGAGATTGATTGTACGATCGGCAGTCCTATATTGGCACCACGCGCCGTGTTGCTCGGGATGATTGGAGCCACCACAAATTCCGTCATGATGAGACTGTATGCTATTCCTGTTATACTCCCCCCATACGTTTTAACGAAGAAATAGGCGATTCTAAGGCCTAGACTAGTCTGCGTTATTACACTCGATAGAGATAGAGCAAAGAAGATCAACCACGGAACGGGATGGCTAAACCCCGTGAGACATTGCTTGATTTCAACGACGTTGGTTAGGGTACCTATTCCAATCGATAAGAAGAGGACGAAGCATGGCTCGGCGACTTCGAGCATAATACCCACCATCGATGCCATGAATATCACGATCATGTAGAAGGCATTCTGACTGAGCCCACTCGGAGGCGTTATAAATAAGCAGGCTAGCAATGATAGGATGACGATCAGGAATAGGCGAGTAAAATTCACATCCGTGCTGATGGGTAGTTTACGGATACAGAACACACAACTCCCCACGAGAACGATGGTGCTGAAGAGAGGATTTGAACCCCCGACCTACTGATTACGAATCAGTTGCTCTACCAACTGAGCTACTTCAGCCAACCCCAGAGAAACATAATCATTATATAATAAAGCTGGGTAAGTTCAAAACGTTTGGTGGGTCGTTGCTCAGGGCCCACGCATGAGATGCAGATTTACGTTACCTCCGTATCTTTTATGAAAAACAGGAGTAAGACAGATAGGGCCATACACAAGCAAACAATCAAGAATGATTCATTATACATGACCAGTGTGTAGATGGGAACACCGTCTGGATCTGTTAATCCTCCTCTGAAGTAATCTAGCAGTCGCCCAAGAAGTGGCTGAAAAACGATGGCTCCAGACATATTTAGCATATTCGTGAAGCCGGATGATGATCCTCCATATTGCTTTGGTACCAGACTATATGCCATCGTAAAAAACAGGGGAACCGTTCCGCCAAAAATGCCGAAAAGGAAAAGAAGGGAAAGGCATATGCCGAATGACATACTGTCCACATAGATAATCGGCAGAAACACAAGAATCGTTAGAATCGTGAAAATCAGGAGTACGTTTTTACAACTTCCCATATATTTGGCCAAACACGGTGTGATGATGCTCCCGATACCATACCCCACAAAAATGAAGATGGAAGACATGGCGGCCGTCGACGTAGGAAGCATAAACTTTTTCTCCATAAATGGGATACACCAAAGCTCAGCGACGGCGGTAATCGGTAGATAACTGATGGTGCAAAGAACACCGAGTGCCCAATACCTAGGATTTTTGGCCAAAATTTTGAGGCCGTCCATCATCTTGCCAACATCATCCCCCGTCTTGGAATATTTCGATAATCGAGGCATGCAAAAAAACGCAAAAGCTGAGATTAATGCTCCCAATCCAGCGATGATGAAAGTCGTTTCTCGCCATCCGATCCTGGCGACCATCCAGGCCGTTGGGGCACTGCCGCATATACCTCCTATACAGCCCATAAACATAGTTATTCCAACAAAGAGTGCGTACCTTTGCTGAGGAATAAGCTCGTTAATAAGCTTCGTGCATCCTATGAATCCAGAGGCAGTCGCAACCCCCAACAAAAGACGTCCTATTTGCAGTTGCAAAATACTCTGGGCAGACCCGAACAAAAAAACCGCGATGGCAACGAGGATCGATCCAAGCGAAATGACAATGCGCGGCCCATATTTATCTAGCAATACGCCCGTTGGAATCTGTATCGCGACGTAGGTTATGTAGAGACACGATGAAACGAGCCCACACGTCGAGGCCGTCATGTTAAATGTTTTCATGAGATCATTGGCGATAACGCTGAGTTCTACCCTCGATACATAACAAAGCAGGAAAAACATCCATGCCGTTGCGATGGCAAAAAACGCGTTAGGACCGGCAGATGACTCTTTGGCAACCACTATCCCACCTTTATCTCAGTACTCGTGCGTATGAGCCTTTCCCAAGTTTAACATATCCTCGCGCAATTCGGGAACCACGTACGTTGTCACTCAATTTAATATCGAAGAAAAATTGGCCGAAGACGGCTTCTGAGCCAATTTTTACGTGAGATCTAACTTATCTGAATCAGTATTGGTGGCAGATGCCCTTGAGTAACCGTCCGTTGACGTATTATTAACTGGGATATGCGAGAATCCCCGTCTAATGCAATTCAATAAACACCTAAGTGTTTATTAAATTCAATATCGAAGAAAAATTAGCCGAAGGCGGCTTCTGAGCCAATTTTTACGTGAGATCTAATTCATCTGAATCAGTATTGGTGGCAGATGCCCTTGAGTAATCGTCCGTTAACGTATTATTAACCGGGGTGTGCGAGAATCCCCGTCCAATGCAATTCAATAAACACCTAAGTGCTTATTAAATTCAATATCGAAGAAAAATTGGCCGAAGACGGCTTCTGAGCCAATTTTTACGTTAGATCTAACTCATCTGAATCAGTATTGGTGGCAGATGCCCTTGAGTAACCGTCCGTTAACATATTATCAACCGGGATATGCTAGAATCCCCGTCTAATGCAATTCAATAAACACCTAAGTGTTTATTAAATTTAATATCGAAGAAAAATTGGCCGAAGGCGGCTTCTGAGCCAATTTTTACGTTAGATCTAACTCATCTGAATCAGTATTGGTGGCAGATGCCCTTGAGTAATCGTCCGTTAACGTACTATTAACCGGGATGTGCGAGAATCCCCGGGTGGGTGGGGGTTAGGGATGGTGTATACCTAAAATAGCATAAAAAGCTTAATAATACGTTAATTTTCAAGAAATATTTTTCTGTGTTCTC